>NZ_JBFTNY010000023.1:0-93096 GCF_056397705.1 Variovorax sp. 05L425
CGCAACGACGCCCTGCGCCCCTTGCCGCCMCGGCCCTTCGGGTGAGGCCCCAGAGAGGGCCCACTCGTCGTTGCCAATGCTCACTGGGGTCGCACCCCAGTTCCGCTTGGCGCCTAGATTGGGCCCTCTCTGGGGCCTCACGCGAGGGTCATTCATGTGTTAACAGGCCCTAGTCAACGAACGATCTTGTCGAGATTAGCCGCGCGGTCGAGTCCCTTGGCTTCGGCGAAACCCTTGACGTTGCGAAAGACCGTCGCGTCCAGATCGGCCTCGGTGAAATCGGCGCCGGTCACGTCGGCGTCCGTGAGGTCGGCGCCTCCGAGCTTGACGCGAAAGAAATTCGCGCCGCGCAGATTGCTGCCCTTGAGGTTGCAAAAAGTCATCAACGATCGGTTGAAGTCGGCGCCCGCCAGTGTCGCGCCCGCCAGGTTGGCGCTGGCGAGATCGGTTCGCATCTGTCCCATCCCCTGGTTCTTGATGTTGACGCCGACGACGGCATTGCTGAAGTTGGCCCCGGAGAGGTCCGCCCCAGGCAGGTCCGCGATCATCCGGACCCCGGTCATGTTGGCGCCCTTGAAGATCGGCATCTTCTTGACCTCGCCACCCAGGATGACCACCGAAAGCAGACTCGCGCGGGTCAGGTTGGCCCCCGTGAAATCCGTGCCCATCAGCCAGGCACCGTTCAGGTTGGCGCCTTCCAATGCTGCGCCGCGGAAGTCGGACAGCACGAGCTTGCTGCCGAAGAAACTCGTGCCCCGCAGGTTGGCGTTGCGAAAGTCGAGCTTGCTCAGGTCGAGGTCCGAGAGGTCCTTGCCCGAAAGGTCCGCCGCCGTGGTTGGCGATGCGTTCTTCAGCGCGGCCCTGACTTCATCTACCGAAAGGTCCGCCGCCGTGGCGTTCATGGCGCCGGCCACAGCCAGCAACGTGGTCATGGTGGCGTTCGCGAAACCTTGGATGCGGCTCATTGGGACTCCTCTCTCGCCATCGCGGCTATCCACGGGCCAACGTACGCAGGGGCCCATGGCGCCATAGCATTCAATCATTGCCACTTTGAAAGAGACCGACATGACCAAATGGCGCAAGCAGTCCGCTTCCGAGGTGTTCACGCCCGAAGAAACCGTCGCACGGCTCGCCGAGGAGCTGCCGAAGTGGTACTTCGAGGACGGGTGGATTCGTCGCAAGTTCAAGACCAGCGGCTGGAAAGGCACGCTGATGGTGGTCAACACCGTGGGCCACCTCGCGGAAGCCGCCTGGCATCACCCGGATCTCACGGTGTCATACGCGTTCGTCACGGTGAAGCTGATGAACCACGCGGCCAAGGGCATCACCGAGAAGGACTTCGAACTCGCCAGGAAGATCGAGGAAGTCGTGATGTGGCAACCCGGCGCCGTGGAAGGCGCGGTGCTCGAGGGCACGCCGGACGATCCGCGTTTCAAGTACCTGAAGTACGACTGACCTGCGCGCGGGGACGTTGCGTGGTGACACAGTGTCCTCAACTCGATACAAGTCAGCGCGCGCTCGCGAAGACCGCGCACGAGGTCCCGGGAGAGAGGTCAGCGGAACAGAGCTTGCTTTGCAAGCCTTGAACAACCATTGAACTTCATTACACCGAAAGCGCGATGGATCGCCCTCGAAACATTCCCGAAGCGAGCTTTGCCGACCGCCCGACGACCGTCGCACTGCGTGCGCCCGGGCGTTTGCATCTCGGATTTCTCGACCCTGCCGCATCCCTGGGCCGGCGCTTTGGCAGCGTCGGGCTGATGATCAACGGCTTCGAAACAGAGGTCGAGATCAGCGCGTCGCCCCTCGACCAGATCACGGCGAGGGGGCCCGCGGAGCATGCCGAGATCGAGCGCGCGGCCGCGTGCCTGGGCCTGCTGCGAGCACACAGCGGTCGTGGCGAACCGCTGCACCTCCGCTTGCTGCAGGTCTTGCCCGCGCATGCTGGATTCGGCTCGGGGACGCAGTTGGCACTGGCGATCGGCCGGGCGTTCGCGCTGTGGCACGGCCTGAGTGTCCCCACGGCCGCGCTGGCGCAATGGCTGGGTCGTGGGCTGCGGTCGGGCATCGGCATTGCAGGATTCGACCATGGCGGGCTGATCGTCGACGGCGGCCCGGGTGCGAACGGCGCGCCTGCGGCTGTGTTGTCGCGTATTCCGCTGCCCGAAGCCTGGCGCGTGCTGATCGTGCAGGACAGCGCACAGAAGGGCTTGTCGGGCGACGACGAAAGACAGCGCATCGCCAGCTTGCCGCCATTGCCCCGAGCGCTCGCCGCCGACATCTGCCACCAGGTGCTGATGCGCGTGCTGCCGGGCGCCGCCACGGGCGACTTCGCGCCCTTCGCGGCAGGCGTCACGCGCATCCAGCACGTGCTGGGCGAGCATTTCGCGCCCGCGCAGGGTGGCCGTGTTTTCGCAAGTGAAGCAGTGGGTCGACTGCTTGGATGGGCATTGCAGGCCGAGCACGTGGCCGCCATCGGCCAGAGCTCCTGGGGCCCGACCGGCTTCGCGATCCTCCCATCGCAGGCGCGCGCGGAAGCCGCGGTCGATGCCATGCTGGCGGCCAACCTCATCGCCCCATCGCTGACGCTGCGCGTTGTTTCCGGTCGCAACACCGGGGCCACGCTGCTCGATCGGCGTCTCGAAGTGCCCATGTCCTGAGTTCAACGCAGAGTCGTCTTCATGGAACGCCCCTACATCCTCCACATGTTCACACCGGGCCGGCAGATGAGCCCGTTCGACATCAACATGGCGGCCGACGCCGGCTACCAGATCGTCGTGCCGTACTGCGAGGTCGGCACCGACGGCGTTGCCGGGCTCACGCAGGACACCATCTTCTCGCGCAGTCCGAAGGGCCTGCTGCGAACCGGCATCTTCATCGGCGGGCGCGACGTGCTGCAGGCCGCCGACATGCTCGATCGTGCGAAGGCGGCCATGTTCAAGCCCTTCGTCGTGTCGCTGATGGCGGACCCCAGCGGCGCCTACACGACCGCGGCCGCGATGGTGGCCTGCGTCGAGGCTGCGCTTGCCGGCCAGCATGCACAAGGCGCACAGGGCGCACAAGGCCTGGACGGCCGGCGCGTGGTCATCCTCGGTGGCACGGGGCCGGTGGGCCGCATTGCCGGTGTGATCGCGGCACAGTCGGGCGCGCAGGTATTTCTCTCCAGCCGCGGTGGCACTGATGCGGCCGAAGCGGCTGCGGGCGAGACCGGCAAGCGCTTCGGCGTCAGCCTGCGCGGCGTCGCGGGCGGCGATCAGGCCGCCGTGCGCGCATCGATCGCCGACGCCGAGGTTCTGCTCGCCTGCGCGCCGGCAGGCGTCCAGGTCGTCTCGGCCGAGACGCTGACCTTCGCGAAGCAGCTCAAGGTCGCGGCCGATGTGAACGCGGTGCCGCCCGAGGGCATTGCCGGCGTCGGCGTGATGGACAACGCCAAGCCTTTGCCCGGCACCGCGGCGGTGGGTGTCGGTGCATTGGCGATCGGCAACGTCAAATACCAGACGCAGCAACGGCTCTTGGTGCAGATGCATGAGGCCGAATCGCCCGTGGTGTTGAGTTTCAAGGAGGCATTTGCCACCGCTCGTGCCTTCATTGCCGAAAAGGCGGCTTGATTGATCCGACCGCCCGCCATGACAGCGCTTGCCGTGGTCTCCATCTCCGCGCGGATGCTGGCCGAAGCGGCCGTCGATGACGGCTTCGAGGTCGTGGCGCTCGATCTGTTCGGAGACGCGGACACCCGTCGTGCCTGCGCCGAATGGCATTCGATCGGTGATCCGGCCAGCTTGAGCATCGATGGCGAACGGCTGCTGTCCGTGCTCGAAGGGCTCGCGCAGAGGGGCCGTGTCGCCGGCTGGATCGCCGGCTCCGGCTTCGAGGGCCGGCCCGATCTGCTGGAAACTGGCGCGGCGCTGTTGCCGCTGATCGGAACGCAGGCCGACGCCATGCGGCGCGTGCGGGACCCGCAGGCCTTCTTCGGATTCCTCGACGCGCGAGGGATCGCCCATCCGACAGTGCGGGTGACTGCGCCCGAGGACGCAGTCGGCTGGCTCGTGAAGGATGCGCATGGATGCGGTGGCTGGCACATTCGCCGGGCCGCATCGCCCGACGTCTTGGGCGTCCATCAGTACTTCCAGCGCGAGAGCGCAGGCAGGCCCATGTCGGCGACATTCGTCGCGAATGGGCGCGATGCCTCGGTGTTCGGCTTCAATCAACTGATCGTGCGGCCCCTGGCGGGGCGGCCCTTCGTGTATTGCGGTTCGGTGGGCCCGGTGCCATTGCCCCCCGTCGCGGCGGACCAGGTCACCGCGGCGCTGCGCGCGCTGGTGTCGGCCTTCTCGCTGCGCGGTCTGGGCAGCGTGGACTTCATGCTCGATGGCGAAGCCGTCGACGTGCTCGAAGTCAATCCGCGTCCGCCGGCCAGCATGGCGCTTTACGGTCCTGGCATGGTGGCCGCGCACGTGCGTGCCTGTGTGCGGGGCGATTTGCCGGAAAGGGCCGCGCAGGCGAACGGCCTCGTTCGCGGCACCGAAGTCGTCTTCGCACCGTGTCGGCTTTGGCTGGACGAGCCCGCCACGCAGCGTCTTGCCGCGCGCCCCGGCTGCCACGACCTGCCGATCGCCGCAACGGCCTTCGAAGCCGGCGATCCCTTGTGCAGCGTGAGTGCGAGCGGTGCGAACGCCGAGCACGTGCGCGAGTTGCTGCAGCGCGGCTGCGAGGCCGTGCATCAATCCCTGGAGATCTCCGCATGACGGACGCGACGGCGGCACCACCCCTGGCCGCATGCAAGCTCAGCGTGAACGCGCTCGCCCGACCGCTCGTCGAGCGGCTGCTTGCCAATGCCGATGCGCTCGGCGTGCGAGTGCGCCGCGACGAGGGTGGTCCCTTCATCGTCGACGCGGGCATTGCAGCGGGCGGAAGCGTCGCGGCGGGCCTGCTGGTGGGCGAGATCTGCATGGGCGGCCTCGGCCAGATCGTCCTGCGCCCCGATGGACTGGAAGGCTGGCCCACCTGGATCGAAGTGCACAGCGCGCAACCGGTGCTGGCCTGCCTGGGCAGCCAGTACGCCGGGTGGAGCCTCGCGGCCAGCAAGGAGGAAACGGGGGGCAAGAAGTTCTTCTCGCTCGGTTCCGGCCCGGCGCGCGCGCTGGCGGCCAAGGAAACGCTCTTCGATGAACTCGGCTATCGCGATCATGCGGATGCGGGCGTGCTCGTGATGGAGGTCGACCGGCCGCCGCCGCAGGTGATCATCGACAAGCTGCTGCGCGACTGCCATTTGAGCGCGGAGCAGCTGACCCTGATCCTCACGCCGACGACCAGCCTCGCCGGCACCACGCAGGTGGTGACGCGCGTGCTCGAGGTCGCGCTGCACAAGGCGCATCAGCTGGGCTTCGACCTCGGCAACATCGTGGGCGGCGCGGGCGCGGCGCCATTGCCGGCGCCCAGTCCCGACGGCGTCGAGGCCATGGGACGCACCAACGACGCGATCCTCTACGGGGGGCGCGTCCATCTCACCGTGCGTGGCGACGATGCAGCGGCGCGTGAGCTTGCCAGGCAGTTGCCCTCGCGCAACTCGAGCGACCACGGTCGTTCGTTCGCCGACATCTTCAAGGCAGCGGAATACGACTTCTACAAGATCGACGGCGCCTTGTTCGCGCCGGCCGAGGTGTGGGTCGGCAACCTCGACAGCGGCCACACCTGGCACGCCGGCGGCCTGGACATGCCGTTGCTGCTCGGCCTGTGGCGGCAGGAGGGGTGATGGCCTTCACGGTGGCCATCATGACGGACGAGACCGGCTGGCACACGCGCCGGCTCCAGGCGGCGCTGCGGGCGCGAGGCTGCGTCGGTCGCTGCGTCGATCTGGCGGACTGCCGGATCGATACGACGGCCGCCTGGCATGGCCTGGTCATCCCCGGCTTTGGTCGCGATCTGCCCGACGCGACGCTCGTGCGCGGCATCGCGAGCGGAACCTTCGAGCAGGTCACGAAGCGGCTCGGCGTGCTGCATGCGATGCGCGAACTCGGCGTGCCCGTCTACAACGACGCCCGGGCGATCGAACGCAGCGTCGACAAGTCGATGACCAGCCTGCTGCTGCACGCCGCGCGCATCGCATCGCCGCCGACCTGGGCGACCGAATCGCTCGCACACGCGCAGCGCATCGCGATCCGCGAAGGCGCGGCCGGCCACGCGCTGGTGCTCAAGCCGCTGTTCGGTTCGCAGGGCAAGGGCCTGCAGTTGGTGGGCCAGGCGGATGGCGTTCATCACCCGCTGCCGAATCTTGAGGCCACCTACGGATCGCTTGCCTACTTGCAGCGCTTCATTCCGGCGCTGACGACGCCCGGCTTCGATTGGCGGGTGCTGGTGGTCGGGGGCAGGGCGGTCACCGCGATGCGGCGGGTGAGCAGTCACTGGATCCACAACGTCGCCCAAGGCGCGCGCTGCGAACCGGCTGAACTGACGCCAGAACTCGCTGAACTGGCTGAAGGTGCCGCGCTGGCGCTGGGCATGGACTACGCCGGCGTGGACCTGATGCCGTCGAGGCGCGGCATCCAGGTGATCGAAGTCAACGGCGTCGCCGCCTGGCAGGGCCTGCAGCGCGTGACCGGCTTCGACATCGCCCGCAGCATCGTCGACGACCTGCTCGACCGCAAGCTGGCCAGCGCCCGGGCCGGCGCGCGGTCGACGATGCCGCGCCAAGCATGAATACGACCGACCGAGCCAGGGTGTGCTTCCTGCGCGCCTGCGAACTCGATGTGGCTGTGCGGAAGCCGGGCAACGTCAGCCGCGCCTCTGCCGGGCATGGCATGACGGCCGAGAGCTTTATCGCCAGCGCGAAGGCCGCGGCCGGGCCGCTGTTCGAGCCCGGGGCATCGGTGGGCGAGCGGATCGAGGCTGCAGTGGATGCGACATGGGCGGTCGCCGGATGCAACACCAACCTGGGCATCGTGCTGCTGTGCGCGCCCATCGCACGGGCTGTGGATCTGCGGCCCGACGCCACGGCGCCGACAGCCTTGCGAGAGGCCATCGAATCCGTGCTGGGCGCACTCGACTTGTCCGATGCACAGGCGGCCTTCCGCGCCATCGCCCGCGCCCGCCCGGGCGGCCTGGGCACGGCGCCGGACGAAGACGTCAGGCGCGCGCCCAGTGTCGGCCTGCGCGCGGCCATGGCGCTCGCGGCACACCGGGACAGCATCGCGCGCCAGTACCGCGACGGCTACGGCATGCTGTTCGACCTGGGGTTGCCGACGCTCGGAACCAGGTTCTCGCTGATGGCGCCGTCGGCCAACGGCGCGCCGGATGCCGGCACCGTCGCTGCGGTCCAGCGGCTCTATCTGGCGCTGCTGGGCAGCGTTGCCGATTCACACATTGTTCGAATTCATGGCGAGGCGGTGGCACACATTGTCATGACTGCGGCGCAGGGATGGCGGGTGCGCGCGCGCTGCGAAGGCGGGCTCGATGGCGATCCTCAATTCGCAGCCTGGGACGCCTCGCTCAAGGCAGACGGGATCAACCCGGGAACCACGGCCGATTTGACGGTCGCCGCGTTGCTGATCGCGGGTCTGACAGGCTCGCAGTGACTTGCCGTCGCGCAGGCCGGGACGGGTGGCACGGAACGTGATATCTGATGGATTGCGCCGGCCGGCAGGCCGGCGTCCCTTTGGCCCAGAACGCAATCCAGGAGACTAAAAACCATGGCAAAAATTGATCGCATGATGGTCGGCGAGTCACTCGTCGGTGAGGGCAATGAAGTGGCTCACATCGATCTGATCATCGGGCCGCGCGGCAGCCCTGCCGAAACAGCGTTCGCGAATGCACTGACCAACCAGAAGGACGGTTTCACCTGTCTGCTGGCCGTCGTTGCACCGAACCTGCTGACCAAGCCCGCGACCGTGCTCTTCAACAAGGTCACGATCAAGGGCGCCAAGCAGGCCGTGCAGATGTTCGGTCCGGCCCAGCGTGCCGTGGCCATGGCCGTGGCCGACTGTGTCGAGGACGGCACCATTCCTCAGGCCGAAGCCGACAACCTGTTCGTCTGCGTCGGCGTCTTCATCCACTGGCTGGCTGACGACGACACGAAAATCCAGGACTACAACTACCAGGCCACCAAGGAAGCGATCCAGCGCGCCGTCACCGGTTCGCCCACGGCCGCCGAAGTCGTCGCAAAGAAGGGCAGCGCCGCCCACCCGTTCGCAGCGCATACCTGAAAAACTGCGGCCGGCAAAGCCAGGCCCCTTCCAGAAACACCGCGGAACCGGCTTTGCCGGGCCGCTGGTGTTGCCCCCTGCAAGGGGGTGGGCGGCTACACGAAGTGAGCCAACCTGGGGGTGTGCTTGTTACCCGGGGACCATGCCGGCGCCGATCAAATGCAGGACTGCGCCTGCGCGGGAGGGGTGTTCCTTGGGTAGCGGCGCCCGGCGCTCGATCTGCACGCCGACGGCAGCCACATCGCTGAACTTCTTCGGCTTGACGACCTTGACGCGGACCCAGATCGCGCCGAATTCGTGGATCACGATGTCAGCGATCGCTTCGGCAAAGGCCTCGAGCAACTTCAGTTCGTGCTCGGCCAGCAGGCGGCGCAGTCGCTCGCAGACGGCCGCGTAGTCGATGGTGTCCGCAATGCGGTCGGTGTCGCAGGCCCGCGAGCGGGCCAGTCCCGCATGCACGTCGATGACCAGAGGCTGTGTGCGGTGCAACTCGCTCTCATGAATGCCAATGACGGTATTGCCGACGAAGCCTTCGATGAAGATCACGTCCATGGCGCTCAGATCCGCCAATGGGGGCTGCGCAACCACGGGCGCGGAACTTGCCGGATGCTGCTCGGAAGTCAAGGTGCTCCTTCGCGTGTGGGGTCCATGCTGTCGCAAAAAGTATCTTTGCGCACTGTGAACTCACGCTGCAAAATGCGGGCCATACAGACAGTGCGTTCCAGGCACCGCGCATCCGGTGGGCCGGTCGCACATGGAGACAATCGATGGCGCTGACTCTTCGAAAGAGCGCGAAGCCGGCAGATCCCCACGCGGATCGTGTGCTGGGCATCGTGCGCGGCGGGTTCCAGGACCAGACCACCGACGTGGTGATGCGCTCCTGGATCCGTTGTCTGGACCAGTACCACCTGCGACCGGACAAGCCGCACGACCCGAACGTGATCGGGCGTGCGCCACTCGAGGAGCGGCGCACGCGTCACGCAGGCGTGATCGAGTGCGCGCGGTACGAGATGACCACGCTCTACCAGCAGCTGGCCGACAGCGAGATCGCAGTGTTGTTGACCGACACCGACGGCGTGATCCTGCACATGGTGGCGTCGCCCGAGTTCGCTGCCGAAGTCGGGCCGCTGGGCTTGCGTGCCGGTGGCGTCTGGAGCGAAACCGAGGCAGGCACCAATGGCATGGGAACCTGCCTGGCTGCGGCCGGCCCGGTGACCGTGTGCCGCGACGATCACTTCTTCACGCAGTTCACGCAGCTCACCTGTTCGGCCGTCCCGGTGTTCGACCCTTTGGGCAACATCGTCGCGGCGCTCGACGTGACGAGCCGTTCCAGCCTGATGCAGCAGCATCTGCTGGTCCTGTTGTCCATGACGGCGCGGATGATCGAGAACCGCCTGATCGATCGCGAATTCCGCAACGCCCATCCGCTGCATTTCCACAGTCGCCCGGAGTTTGTCTACACACTGCACGAAGGCAAGCTCGCGGTGGACGACGACGGGCGCATTCTTGCCGCCAATCGCAGCGCCATGTTCCAACTCGGCTTGCAGACGATGGACCAGATCCGATCGCGACGCATCGAAGACCTGTTCCAGACTTCCCTCGCCGACATGCTGCAGCGAAGCGCCTCGTCATCGTTCCATCCGGTCGTGACCTACGGGACCGACGCGGCGCTGCGTTTCTTCGCGGTGGCGCGACGCCCGGCCTCGGTCGCGGACGCGGTGGCGGCCTCGTTGCCATCGTCGTCATCGTCGTCACCGAGCGACTTGTCGATTCCAACGATCTCTCGCGTCAAGGCGCGGCCGACGCCCGTGCTGCGCAGCGTGTCGACCGAGTGCACCTTCGAAGACCCGCGCCTTGCCGAACAACTGGCCATCGGCCGGCGGGTGATCGCCCGCGGTACGCCGGTGCTGGTGTGCGGCGAAACCGGTTCGGGCAAGGAGGTCTTCGCCCACGCGCTGCATGACGGCAGCCCGCGGGCGGGAGGGCCGTTCGTGGCGATCAATTGCGCGAGCCTGCCCGAGGCGCTCATCGAATCCGAGCTCTTCGGCTATTGCGCCGGTGCTTTCACCGGCGCACAGCGCTCCGGGCGCCGCGGCAAGGTCCTGCAGGCGGACGGCGGCACGCTGTTCCTCGACGAAATCGCCGACATGCCGCTCGAACTGCAATCGCGGCTCCTGCGCGTGCTCGACGAGCGTCGTGTCACGCCACTGGGCACCGAAGAAAGCCATGCGGTCGACTTCCAGTTGATCAGCGCCAGCCATCGTCACTTGCCGGGCATGGTGCGTGAAGGCCGGTTCCGGGAAGACCTCTACTACCGGCTCGCAGGCGTCGAAGTGCAATTGCCGGCGTTGCGCGAGCGCAGCGACAAGCTCCAACTGATTCGCGCGCTGCTGACTGCCGAAGGCGGCCCCGACGCATCGCTGAGTCCCGAGGCCGAGCGGCTGCTGATGGCGCACCAGTGGCCCGGCAACATCCGTCAATTGAGGCACGTCCTGCGCACTGCGGCGGCGCTGGCCGATGGAAGGCCGGTCACTCGTATCCACCTTCCTGCGATGGCGGTCAACCTCCAATCGACACGTGACGGTGAGCCGTTGCTCGGGATGAATACCGAGCGGGTCGACATGTCGGTGCCTGCCGCGACATCGGCCGCCGTGCCGGGCTCGGCGCGCGAGGTGCACGGCGACAACGCGCCCGGCAGCGCCAAGCTCAACCTCATCCAGGCCAACGAGCGGCAGTTGCTGCTGCAGATGCTCGAGCAGTACCGCTGGAATGTGAGCAACGTCGCCAAGGCGCTGGATGTCAGCCGGAACACGCTCTACCGCAAGATCCACAAGCTCCAGATCGAGGTCTCCCATCCCGAGCAAGAATCCTGATGCGCCCGACGACGCGGCGCCGGCCGAGCATGCCGAGCCGCGTTCGCGCTTCGCCTGGTGCGTGACCGGGTCCGGCCACTTTCTCGATGAGGCGATGGCGCTGGCTGCGCGACTGCCGAACGTCGACCTGTTTCTCTCCGCTGCCGGCGAGGAAGTCCTGGAGATCTACCGGCTGCACCTCGATGATCTGAAGTTGCGCTTTCGCATCTTTCGCGACAAGACGGCCAGCGGCGTGCCCGTGGGCATGCTGTACGAGGACATCTATCACACCGTCGTCGTCGCGCCGGCCACCAGCAACACCGTGGCCAAGTGCGCCTACGGCATCAGCGATTCGCTGCCGACCAACATGTTCGCGCAGGCCGGCAAGCGGGGCATACCGGGCATCGTGTTTGCATGCGACACCGAGCCGGTGGTCGTGACCCGGTCGCCGCACGATTGGGTCACGCTGCGGCCGAGGCGGATCGAACTCGACAACGTGGAGCGCCTGCGCGGGATCGATTTCTGCCGGGTCGTCACCTCGCCGGCCGAACTTGAAGCCGCACTCGACGTCCGACTGAAGGAAATCTCTCGCGCATGGAACACATCCTCTTCCTGACCGGGCACCTCGCACAGCCGAGCCTGGAGCGGGTGTTGGCCGGCATCGATGCCGCCCCGTTCACGTGGGAAGTGAGAGACCTCGGTTTGCAGGTTGCCGGGCTGATGACGGCGGACATGATCCGCCGCCGGGTGCCGCTGCAGGAGGGCGTCGATCGCATCGTCGTGCCGGGGCGCTGTCGTGGCGACATGGAGGCGTTGTCTCGGCACTTCGGCGTTCCGGTGCAGCGCGGTCCCGAGGAGGTAAAGGACCTGCCGCTTTTCTTCGATCGCGCCGCCAAGGCCATCATGGTGGACGAATACGAGGTCGCGATCTTTGCCGAGATCGTCGATGCGCCTCGACTGACCGTGCCGGAGATCGTCGCGCGCGCCGGGCGCCTGAGGGCCGATGGCGCCAACGTCATCGACCTGGGCTGCCTGCCTGAGACGCCATTCGATCGCCTTGAGGAAGCCGTCCAGGCGCTGAAAGCCGGGGGCTTCCAGGTCAGCGTCGATTCGGTCGACACCGCCGAGCTGCTGCGCGGCGGCCGCGCGGGCGCCGACTACCTGCTCAGCCTGACGCTGGACACCTTGTGGGTGGCAGAGGAGGTCGCATCCACCCCGATCCTGATCCCTCGCGTCCCCAGCGACGAGGCCTCGCTGCACGAGGCGGTCGAAGCCATGCAGCGGCGGGGCAGGGCGTTCCTCGCCGATTCGATCCTCGACCCGATCCCGTTCGGCCTGACGAAATCGATCGTGCGTTATCACCGGCTGCGCGAGCGCTTTCCCGAGGTGCCGATCATGATGGGCGTGGGCAACCTGACCGAATTGACGGAGGCGGACACCAGCGGCATCAACGCATTGCTGTTCGGAATCTGCGCCGAGCTCGACGTCGCCGCCGTGTTGACCACGCAAGTCAGCAACCACGCCCGTCGCGCGGTGAAGGAGGCCGACTGGGCGCGCCGCATCATGTACGCGGCGCGCCACCACGGCACGCTGCCCAAGGGCTTGAGCGATGCGCTGATGACGGTGCATGCCAAACGCCCGTTTCTCGATACGCCCGAAGAGATCGCGGCCACCGCGGCCCAAGTGCGCGATCCGAACTTCCGCGTGCAGGTGTCTGCGAGCGGCCTGCATGTCTACAACCGCGACGGGTTGCGCAGGGGGCTGGGCGCGTTCGAGCTGTGGCCGCAACTCGGCCTCGAAGCCGACGCGGCGCACGCCTTCTACATGGGCGTGGAACTGGCACACGCCGAGATCGCCCACAAGCTCGGCAAGCGCTATGTGCAGGATCAGCCATTGGACTGGGGCTGCGCCGTGGATCGCAGCGCCGAAGACCTCGATGCATGGTGCGCGCCGAGCACGACGAGGGCCCCTCGCAAGACGACCGAAGAGCCCTTCAAATGAACGACGTCATCTTCGAAACCGTCGTGACCACCGTTGCATCCAACGGAAAGCCGCATGTTGCGCCGATGGGCGTGCGCTACCGCGGCGAGCATGTGGTGCTGATGCCGTTCAAGCCTTCGACCACCTACGACAACATCTGCGCGACCGGTTGTGCCGTGCTCAACATCGTGACGGACACCCGCGTCTTCGCCGGCTGCGTGACCGGCCGCCGCGATTGGCCGACGCAGCCGGCAGAGAAGATCGCAGGTGTTCGCCTGGACAGCGCCTTGAGCCACGTCGAATTGAGGCTGGCCGAGCGGATCGACGACGTGGAGCGTCCGGTGCTGCACATGATGCGGGTGCAAGAGGTCATCCATTCGAGCTTCGCCGGATTCAACCGCGCGCAGGCGGCCGTGATCGAGGGGGCTGTGCTGGTGAGCCGTCTGCACATGCTGCCGCCGCAGAAGGTGGACAGCGAAATGGCCTATCTGAAGATCGCCATCGACAAGACGGCCGGCCCCAATGAGCGTGAAGCATGGCGCTGGCTGGTCGACGCAGTGCAAAATCATCGCGCCCGGGCCGCCGATGTCATGCAGGGACCATCGTCATGAAACTGCTCGTCAGCGTTCGAAGCGTCGAAGAAGCCTTGCTGGCTGCGGAAGGGGGAGCCGACTTCATCGACCTCAAGGAACCGGGCCATGGTGCGTTGGGCGGCTTGCCGATCGCCACCATTCGCGAGATCGTGGGTGCGCTGCGCCGGCACGCCAGCGGCCTGGCGATCAGCGCCACCATCGGCGACGTGGCGATGCACGAGGCTGAACGTATTGCCGCATGCGTCGATGCGGTCGGTGCGTGCGGCGTCGACTATGTGAAGGTTGGGATCGAGCGCGTGCCGCAGGGGCGGGTGGTTCTTGATGCGCTCGCCGCCAGCGGCTGGCCCATCGTGCCGGTCTTCATCGCCGACAAGGGATTGGAGTTCGCCGATGTCGCACATGCCTGCGCGTTGGGGTTTCCGGGCGTGATGGCCGACACCTTCGACAAACGTGCCGGCAGCCTGTTCGACGCGGTGCCGATGGACGATTTGCGCCGCTTCATCGCCGCGGTGCGCGCGACCGGGACGATGGTCGGCCTGGCGGGCGCGCTGCGCGCGACGCATGAACCCTTGTTGCGCGCGCTCGCGCCCGACTTCGCAGGCTTCCGCACGGCCGTGTGCGCGGGCGACCGAAGCGCGGCGCTCGACCCACAGCGCTTGCATTCACTGGTCGCACTGATGCACAACCGTGAGTCCGCCGAAGCAGCCGGCCCATCCCATCATTCATCGTCAAACCTGACCTGACCCAGGAGCAATGCACGAACGCGCGCCACTTCGTTGCAGTGAACGACGTCGATCGGGAACGCCGCGCCGTCCGACAGTTCCCCGAAAGACCGATCGACCACGCCCGCCTCGCCCAACTGGACCAGGCTCAACCTCGGGTCGATCTCGCACGACTTGACCAGCACGAGGCGCTCCGCATTGAGGCGATGGGCGAGATCGAGCGCAATGCTGTCGGAGGTGTACTCCCAGTTCGTCTGGGCGGTCGATCGGCTGCGTTGCAGTTCGAGGGGCAGCCACAGCGCCGTGTGTCCCTTGTGCAGCACACGGTGGATGTCCGAACGGGTGCGCGTGAGCTGCAACGAGGGATTCAAGCCGTGCATCAGGTAGGCGGTCTGCGCCATCGCGAGGATCGCCATGTTGTGCGCGCTGAGGTCGTTGAAGCGCCAATGCGCCTGGGCGCGCCTCACTTCGTCGCCGAAGGCGCCGCCACCGCAGACGACGATCACGCGACCCCCGCCGCATTCGGCCAGCAGGTCCAGCCATGCCGGCAGCAGCGGATTTGCGTTCAGGCTTCCGCCGATCTTCACGATCCACATACGGTGGGGTCCATGTCGAAGAGCGTTGCGACGGCGACGCACGGCGCGCACACCTGGGCCCACGCCTGCACTGCGGCGCGGCCGGTGCCGGTGTCCGCCCTTGCACGCGCGACGTCGCGACCGTACGCGACGTGACGGTGCGCGGGCCATGGCTCGGCCGTGCCCGCCAATGCACTTGCCACCACATCGCTCACCAGGAAGTCGCCGCAACCGGCGCTGACGATCACCGCGTCCTGCGGCAGCTCGTACGCTTCCATCACGCGGCGCATATCGCCGCCCAGCACGCCAACCTGCAGTGCTCGCCAGGACAGCGCAAAGTGCAGCCAATCGTCGGGCGAGGCATCTCGCCGATCGAGGCCGATCATGCGGGCCAGCCGCTGCCGGGTGGCGTCCAGGTCCTTGCTGGCGTTGTCGGCGCTCGGATGCAGATCATGGGCAGGGTTCAGTTCACCGGTCAGGCGGTAGACATCGGCGCTGGTCGCGAAAAACTCGTTCATCACGTTGTGCGGCGTCCCACGCCAATCGATGCGCTGCGCCACTGCGCAAAGCGGCGTGCGCACCACGCCGTGGTAGACCAGCTCGCCACTGGCCAGGCGCTGCGCGTCGGTGCGGTTGGCGGTGAGGATGCGGCTGTCCTTGAACGCGATCAGGTCGGATGTCGTGCTGCCGATGTCCACCAGCAAGCCGGTGCCGATGCTCAGTGCGGCGTGGCGTGCCGTCGCGAGCCAGTTGGCCGACGCGATGGCGTTCCAGAGGTCTGGCACCTCGGCGTCGCGGCACCAGCCGGCGTCCCCGGCGAAGAATTGCGGCGCCGGCAGTGCACGCGCCAGCTCCGACGCGATCCTTCGCACGCCATCTTCACGGTCCGCGAACAGGTCGACCATCTCGCCGGTCATCGTGACGGCGTGCTGCGCCGCCGCCAGCCCATCCCATCGCTGGCGAGCCGAATGGAGCACGGCATCGAGCCGGTCCATGCCCAGCCACAGAGGGCAGGGCCATTGCGCCACGTCGAACACTTCGCCGCCTTGCAGAAGGCAGGCCTTGGCGTGCGCACCGCCGATGTCCCAGCCGATCACGGTGCGTTCAGACATGCGCATGCACCGCCTTTGAATCCCGCTCGCCATTGCGGGTGGCGATCACCTCGGCAGCCAGGTTGCGCCCCAGCGCGCGCGACAGGTCAACGTAGGCGCTGGTCACGCGCGGGTTGATCTCGATCACCACGGGGCCGCGTCGTTCATGCCACACGAGGTCGATGCCGACGAAGCCGCGCAGACCAGGAACGGCCCGGTGCACGCGCGCGGCCAGGGCGCCGAGCTTCGCGGCGCGTGGATCCGTGAGCGGCATTGCGTTCACGTCGACGCTGCGAAACGACAGGAGGCCCTGTGCATCGATGTCCAGGTGCTGGCGGTTGATGCTCAGCAGTTCGTATCCCTTCGGGCCGCACAGCAGCGACAGGCTGAGTGCGACGCCCTCGACCCACGGCTCGATCGCCATGGCGCGGCCGGCACGCGAGCGCGTTGACCAGTCTTCCATCGCCAATTCCTGATCGTGATGCAGGCGGGTTTCGACGGCCCCGGCACCGTCGTCCGGCTTGACCACCCAGCGCGTGGTTTCCGGCTCATGCTCGAAGGCCAAGGGCGTGGCAATGCCCGCTTCGGCCAGCGTCGTCAATGTCATGCGCTTGCGCGTCGCGAGTTCGATCGCCGGGGCATCGCAGCCCAGCCAGCGTTCCGGATCGACGCATTGCTGCAAGCTCGCCAGCACGCCATCGGTTTCGGGCGCGACAACCCACGAGAGATCGTGCGTGTTGGCTTGGCGCCGGACGAATTCGAAGGCCGGTTCGCCGTTGCGCGGCGTGACCGGCCGGGCGGGTTCCGGCACGCGCGACGCCGCCGTGCAGGTCGCGACCGACAGGTCAAGGTTTCCAAGGCGAAGCAAGTCGGCCATGATGGCATTGCGCATGGACTGGCCCATCGCCAGAAGTTCGCCGGGGGCCATGTCCCCGCCGCCGCTCAGGTACTCGTACACAAAGATCCGTTTCATCGCTCCACCTGTCTCCCCCTTTTTGTTCGCTCGACATGAACCTCATTCCAGTCATCGACCTCATGCAGGGTCAAGTGGTGCGTGCCGTGCGCGGCAACCGCCAGTCGTATCGGCCCATCGAGTCGCGGCTGTGCAACAGCAGCGATCCGGTGACGGTGGCGAAGATCCTGTGCGAGCACTGCGCCACGCGGCAGCTGTACGTGGCCGACCTTGACGCCTTGCTCGGACGCCCGGGCCAGTCTGCGGTTTTGCGCACGCTGCTGCAAGCCATGCCCGGGCTCGAACTGTGGCTCGATGCCGGCTTTGCCAACGCACACGCAGCTGATGCGCTCCGGCTGGAACTCGGCGCCGCGGGCGAGCAGGTCGTCCCGGTCTTCGGCAGCGAATCGCTGGCGTCGCGCGAAGAGCTCGAGCGCTGCTTCGACGGTGACGGGGACGGCGTGCTGTCGCTGGACCGCCGTGATGGCCAGCACCTGGACGTCGCGGGTTGCTGGGACGCGCCCGCCCTGTGGCCCCGGCGCGTGATCGTCATGACGCTCGAACGCGTCGGCGCGGGTGCGGGCCCCGACCTGGAGACGCTTACCAATGTGCGTCGCAAATCGCCCACGACCTTCGTCGTCGGCGCCGGCGGCATCCGCAACCAGAGTGACCTGCAGGCAGCCAGCGACGCCGGCGCCTGTGCCTGGCTGGTGGCCAGCGCGCTGCATGACGGCGGGCTGCCCCGGGTGGGCGGCTGAGCCAAGCCAGAGTGGGTTCGCATCATGGATGTTGCCGCATCACGTTTCGTGCCAACGCGATACCGTTGCGCCGCGGGCCTGCGACGGTGCGCTCAGGCCAGAACTGCAACACGGCGCGCCACACAGTGTTTCACTTCTGAAGGACGTCCGTTCGCAGCGGGGAGGACATCGGCGTGGCGTGCAGTGGCACATCGCTTGCGTGAAGCAGCGCGATGACCGAATCTTTGCTGGCGACGGAAGGCGGTGCGGTGCGCTGGACCTGCCCTTTCTGTCTGTTGCTTTGCGACAACCTGAGCGTCCGGGCCAGCGCGACCACCACGCTGGAACTGGCCGATGGCGAGTGCGCCAGCGCGCGCATCGGCCTCGCGCAGTTTTCGGGCACGCCCTCTGCGGCAACATCCACGGTCGACGGGCAAGCTGTCGATCTGGCCGATGCGGTCGCTGCCGCTTCCCGCATCCTGGCCGCGAGCCGGCAACCGCTCTTCGGCGGCCTGGGTACCGATGTGGCGGGCGCGCGCGCCGTCTACCGTCTGGCCTGCGAGACGGGCGCGATCTGCGACCCCGCAGGCGGCGAGGCGCTGATGCATACCGTGCGATCGCTGCAAGATCGCGGCGCCTTCACCACCACGCTGGCCGAAGTGCGAACCCGCGCCGACCTCATCGTTTGCCTCGGCGAACTGCCCGGCGGCGAAGCTGCCGAGTTCTTTGCGCGTTGCGGTTTGGGGGAGGAAGGCCTGGTGCCGCAGCGACACGTGGTGCTACTGGGGGATGGGGCATCCGACCCGGCGGCCTTGGCGGCCTTGGCGGCGCTCGCCAGCTACGGTGGCGTTACGACCGAGTCGGTCCCCCTGCACGGCGACCTGTTCTCGACAGTGGCATTGCTGTCCGCGCTTCTGGCCCGACGTGCCGTGCGCGACGTCCCTTTGCCGCTGGCTGCATTGGCCGAGCGCTTGCTCGCCGCACGCTACGCGGTGATCGTCGGCCAAACGGGCCGGCTACCCGCGCAAGGCGCGTTGATCATCGAAGGCGTCCATCGGATCGTCGGTACGCTGAACACCACCACGCGCGCGGCTGCGATGTGGCTCGGTGGCGGCAACGGCGCGGGCACAGTGAACCAGGTATTCACCTGGCTCTCGGGATTGCCATTGCGTTCGCGTGCCGGCCCGGCGGGGCTGGAGCACGAACCGCTGTGCTTCGATGCCGTGCGCCTCCTGGCCGACGCAGCCGTGGACAGTTTGCTGTGGATCTCGAGCTTCGACGCCACATGTGCGCCGCCCGCGACACAGGCGCCGCTCGTTGTGCTGGGGCACCCCGCCCTTGGTCCCTCGGCCGCGCGCGTCGGGAGCGTCTTCATTCCGGTATCGACACCGGGTATCGGATCGGCCGGCCATCTCTTTCGGGCCGACGGCGGCGCGGTGCTGCCGCTGGTCCCGGTCTATCGCGACACCTTGCCGACGGTGGCCGACGTGCTCGGCGGCATCGCGCAGGGCGTCTCGGCGTTGCGCGCGAAAGCCAGCCCATGAGCAGCCTGCGCCTTCGCGGCGGTCGGCTCATCGATCCGACCCAGTCCGCCGACACCGTGCGCGACCTGTGCGTGCTGGATGGTCGCATCGCAACGCTCGACACGCGCGATCCGGTCGATGCCGAGATCGACGCAAGCGGCTGCGTCGTGATGGCGGGCGGCATCGACATGCACACGCACATCGGCGGCGGCAAGATCAACCTCGCGCGCCTGCTGATGCCCGAGGACCATCGGGCCAACGGCAATCCGATCGCACTCCCGGGCAATTCGCTCGAACTGGCGTCGTGCGGCGGCTGTGCGCCCGGCACGCTGGCCACGGGCTACCGCTATGTGGAGATGGGCTACACCGCGGCCTTCGAGCCGGCCATGATCGCGAGCAATGCACGCCAGGCGCACATGGAGATGGGCGACACGCCGATCCTCGACCACGGCGCCTACGTGATGCTCGGCAATGACGAGCTGTTTCTCGAACTGCTTTCCAAGGGCGGCGAGGCCGGACATACGTTCGAGGCCATCCGCGACTACATGGGCTGGACGATGCACGCCACCAAGGCAATGGGCGTCAAGGTGGTCAATCCTGCAGGCATTTCCGCCTTCAAGTTCAACCAGCGCAAGCTGGACGTCGACGAGCGCCATGTCCACTGGCAGGTCACGCCGCGTCAGGTGGTTCATACGTTGGCGCGGGCCCTCCGCGAACTCGGCGTGCCGCACCCGCTGCACATCCACGGCAGCAACCTGGGCGTGGCCGGCAACATTGAATCGACGCTCCAGACCATCCAGGCGCTGGAAGGCTTGCCCGCGCACCTGACGCATGTCCAGTTCCACGCCTACGGCACGGAAGGGCCGAAGAAGTTTTCATCCGCGGCGCTGCAACTCGCCGAGGCCGTCAACGCCAACCCGAACGTCAGCATCGATGTCGGACAGATCATGTTCGGCCAGACCGTCACGGCCTCGGCCGACTCGATGCGCCAGCATGCCCAATCCGGACTCGCCAGTCCGCGCAAGTGGGTCGGCAGCGATATCGAGTGCGAGGCCGGTTGCGGCGTCGTTCCGTTCAAGTACCGCGAGCAGAGCTATGTGAACGCATTGCAGTGGGTCATCGGGCTGGAGATCTTCCTGCTCGTCAAAGACCCGTGGCGGGTCGTGCTGACCACCGACCATCCCAACGGCGGACCGTTCACCAGCTACCCGCACCTGATCCGCCTGCTGATGGATCGCACCTTCCGCGAGGAACAACTGGCCAGGCTGCATCCGGACGTGGCGGCGAATTGCGCGTTGCGCTCGATCACGCGCGAGCTGACGCTGCGCGAGATCGCCATCATGACGCGCGCCGCGCCGGCAAGGCTGCTGGGTCTGCGCGACCGCGGCCACCTGGGCGTGGGGGCGGCCGCGGACATCGCGGTGTACCGCGAGCAGGCCGACCGCGAAGCCATGTTCTCCGCGCCCGAGTACGTCTTCAAGGACGGGGCGCTGGTAGCGCGGGGAGGGCGCGTCACAGCGGTGCCGGTCGGCGGCACCCACTTCGTCGAGCCGGACTATGACCGCGGCATCGAGAAGACCTTGCGCCGGCATCTCGCAGCGCGCGGCTCGGTGAACTTCGACCACATCGCGATCGGCCACGACGAGCTGTGCCGTTGCTGCAACGGCGGGCGCCTGCTGCCGGCGGCGTGTTTCAAGAGCGGGTCATGAGCGATACGTTGATCCGCAACGGCGTACAGATCGACGATGGCTTCGCCGAAGCCTTTCCGATGAAGGCGACGCGCATCATCATCACCGCGCACAACACCGCCTGGGCGCGTCACGCGGCGGTGTCGGCGACCGGCTTGGCCACCTCGGTGATTGCCTGTGGGTGCGAGGCCGGCATCGAGCGCGAACTTGGCCCCGAAGAGACGCCCGACGGACGCCCTGGCCTCAGCGTGCTGATCTTCTCGATGTCGGGCAAGGAGTTGGCCAAACAGGTGGAACGGCGTGTCGGCCAATGCGTGCTGACCTGCCCGACGACGGCGGTCTACGCCGGCATCGCCGAAGGGGAAGCGATCGCGCTCGGGCAGAACCTGCGCTTCTTCGGCGACGGCTGGCAGATTTCCAAGGTGATCGATGGCATCCGCTATTGGCGGGTGCCGGTGATGGACGGCGAGTTCGTTGCGCAGGAAAGCACGGCGGTGGTGAAGGGCGTGGGCGGCGGCAACCTGCTGCTTTTGTGCAGCGACACCGACAGCGCGCTGGCCGTCGCAGAGGCCGCCGTGCTCGCGATGAAGGCGCTTCCCAATGTGATCATGCCCTTCCCCGGCGGGGTGGTGCGCTCCGGCTCCAAAGTGGGCAGCAAGTATGCGGCGCTCAACGCGTCGACCAACGATGCGTTCTGCCCCAGCCTCTACGGCCTGGTGCCGCGCAGCGAACTGACGCCGCAGACACGCTGCGTGATGGAGATCGTGATCGATGGGCTGACCGAAGCCGATGTCGGCGCAGCGATGCGCGTGGGCATGCAAGCCGGTATCGCATGCGGCGCAGCGAAGGGGCTGCTGCGGATTTCTGCGGGTAACTACGGCGGCAAGCTCGGTCCGTTCCACTTCCATCTGCACAAGCTGCTGGCGGAGGGCGGGCCATGAGCGGCTGGCGGTTGACGCTCAAGGCATCACCTGCCCTCCGGGTGGACCTGCGCGGCGTGACGCCGACCGCGCTGGCGGGCCTGTCGGCGGCCGAGGTCGAGCGCCTGCACTTAGGATATGGCAATGCATGGATCCCCTTGGCCGAATTCTTCCGGATCGAGCCCCACGACGACAACGATTCGCTCATCTTCGACGGCGACCTGTCGCGCTTCGATCGTGTGGGCTGGCAGTTGGCGGGAGGCCGCATCCATGTCGACGGCAACGTCGGGCACCATGCCGGCGGCTGCATGACGGCAGGCGAACTCGTCGTCGAAGGCCGCGCCGGCCTGCTGGCCGCATGCGAAATGGCGGGCGGCACGTTCACCGTGCAGGGCGATGTGGACGATTTCGCGGCCGGCACCCTGCCGGGCAGCATGGACGGGATGCGCGGCGGCACCTTCGTCGTCAAGGGCCATGCCGGCGCCCGATTCGGGGATCGCATGCGGCGCGGCAGCGCCGTCATCCATGGCAATGCCGGCGACTTCCTGGCGTCGCGCCTGGTGGCCGGCACCATTGCCGTCGGCGGGCGCGCCGGGGCGCATGTGGGCTGGGGCATGCGGCGCGGCAGCGTCGTTTTCGCCAACGAGCCGGAGGCCTCGGACATTCCCGCCACCTTCGTTCCTGCGCTCGGTGGGGCGGACGTTTTCTGGCAACTGCTGGCGCGCGACCTTGCACGCCACGGCGGGCCCTTCGCGGCGCTGGCCGCGAGGCGCATCGAAAGGCACCTGGGGGACTTGGCAGTGGACGGCAGGGGGGAGATCATCATTGCCCGATAGCGGACGGAACCGCACCGTGAAAACTTCGACCACCGACTGTTTCGCGCTGCTCGACGACCGGGACGCAAGCCCCGCGCAGCCGACGAGCAGGCTGTACCGCGGATTCGTGCGCGAGCACCACTGCACCGACCCCGCCGGACTTGCCGCGATGTGGGCGCCGGTGGATGCCGACCTGCGCGCAGGGTTGCATGCGGTCCTGCTCATCGACTACGAATGGGGCGCCAAGCTCTTGAAGGCGGGCCACGAGCGACTCGGCGATGACGACGCGTCCGCACTCCGCGTGCTGATGTTCCGTGACCTGTCGCGACTCTCGGCCGCTGAGGTGAGCGACTGGCTCGCGAGCCTCGAGCCGGGTCCGCCGTCGGCGGCCGGCGTGATGGACCTGAAGCCCAGCGTGGACGAGCCGGCTTTCAAGCAGGCCATCGCGCGCATCCACGAGGCCATCGCCGCGGGCGAGACCTATCAGGTCAACTACACCTTCCGGCTGCAGGGACAGGCCTACGGGTCGCCGGTGGCGCTGTACCGGCGGCTGCGCGACCGCCAGCCGGTGTCCTATGGCGCGCTGGTCGCCTTGCCGGCGCGATGCGGATCCGTCGATGCAGTGACGCACGTGCTGTCCTGTTCGCCCGAACTCTTCCTGCACAACGAGCAAGGCCTGCTCACAGCCCGGCCCATGAAAGGCACGGCCTGCCGCGTGCAAGGCGCGGAAGGCGACAGCGAGACCGCGCGCATGCTGTCGATCGACGTCAAGAACCGGGCCGAGAACGTGATGATCGTCGACCTGCTGCGCAATGACCTGGGCCGCCTCGCGCAAATCGGCAGCGTGACGGTGTCGAAGCTGTTCGCGATCGAGCCTTACAACACGCTGTTCCAGATGACGTCCACCGTGCAGGCCCGGCTGAGGCCGGAAATCGGGTTTCCGGACGTGTTGCGTGCCGCGTTCCCATGCGGCTCGATCACCGGCGCGCCCAAGCACCACACGATGCAGTTGATCGCCGGGTTGGAGACCACGCCCCGCGGTCTCTATTGCGGCGCCATCGGCTGGATGGATGCGCCGCAGGGCGATGCGCGCGTGGGCGACTTCTGCCTGTCGGTGGCGATCCGGACTCTTTCCCTGGGGCATGAAGTACGCGGCTTGCGGCCCGCCCGCCTGGGTATCGGCGCCGGCATCGTGGCCGACAGCCGGGCCGACGACGAGTTCGACGAGAGTCATCTGAAGGCACGCTTCCTGACCGGCATGGACCCGGGCTTCGCGTTGTTCGAGACGATGCTCGCGATGCCGGAGCAGGGCGCCCGGACCGCGATTCGCCATCTCGATCGCCATCTGGCGCGGATGGCGCACAGCGCTCGTGCGCTGGGCTTCAGGTTCGACCGGGCTGAAGCGTTGGATGCTCTGTCGCGGCTCGCCCAGACCCTGGCGTCCGATGGACGCTGGCGCGTGCGGCTGGCCCTGTCCCATGACGGAAGCCTGCAACTCCAGCACGCGCCCCTTGCGCCTCTCGAGCGCGAAACGGTCATGCTGGTGGTGGCCGAGGAACGCCTGCCCGACTTCAACCCGCTGGCTGCCCACAAGACCACGCTGCGGCAGGTGTACGACGAAGGCGTGCGCGCCGCCGAGCGTGCCGGCGCCTTCGACAGCCTGTTCTTCACAAGCGATGGCCGGCTCGTCGAAGGCGGTCGCACGTCGGTGTTCCTGAAGATCGATGACCGCTGGGTCACGCCGCCGCTGGCCGACGGCGCACTGCCGGGCGTGATGCGCGCGTGCCTGTTGGAAGACCCGTCGTGGGGCGCCATCGAGCGCAGCCTGAGTCGGGACGATCTTCAACGCGCCGAGGCCATCGTCGTCTGCAATGCGCTGCGCGGTGCGTTGCCGGCGCGCATGCTGCAGCCCGTGCCTGCTTCGGTCGGCGAGTGACATGGCTTCCGACAGGCTCGCGCTGTTCGATCTGGATCTCACGCTGATCCCCTTCGACAGCGGCATGGCCTGGACGCAATTTCTCATCCGGAAAGGCATCCTGCCGGCCGAGGCCGAAGCGCGCTACCTGGCCTACTGTCACGAATACATTGCCGGCACGCTCGACATCCACGCGATGCACCGGGCGAACATGAAACCGCTGCTGCAGGTTCCGCGCGCGACGCTGGCGCAATGGCAACAGGCGTTCGAAACCGAGATGGCGCCGCGCATGCCGACGTCGACCCTGGCGCTGGTGAAGCGCCATCAAGACAACGGTGACCTGTGCGCCATCGTCACGGCGACAACGGAACTGATTTCGGCGCCGATCGCCCGTCTGTTCGGCATCGATCAACTGGTGGCCACGCGCCCGGCCACGGTGGATGGTGTGGAGGGTGCCCCATTCACCGGGGAGATCGATGGCGAGCCCTGCTATCGGCAACACAAGGTCACGCGCGTCAATGATTGGCTCGCCATGCAGCCACCGGGATCGAGGCGCAGCCTGGCCGAATTCGGGCAGTCGTGGTTCTATTCGGACGCCATGGGGGATCTGCCGTTGCTCAGTGCCGTTTCGCACCCGGTGGTGGTTTGCCCGGACGAACGCCTGCGCGCGCACGCCTTGCAGTCCGGGTGGCCGATCCTCGATCTTTGACCCGTTCCTTCAGGCCTGGATCAGCCCCCATCGCAGCGCGACCAGCGTCAGCTCCGACTGGTTGTTCGCTCCCAGCTTCTGCTTGACGTGGTACAGGTGCGTGCCCACCGTGCTCGGAGACAGGTTCAGGGTCTCGGCGATCTGCGCCACGCTCTGGCCGCGGGCCAACTGGATGAAGACCGAGAACTCGCGCTCGCTCAGCGTATCGGCCGGGCTGGTGTCGCCTTCGAGCTGCGTCAGCGCCAGGGCTTGTGCCGTCTGGGCATCGACATAGCGCTCGCCGCGCGCCACGGCGGTGACTGCGGCGATCAGCGCATCGGGCGCGCTGCGTTTGGTCAGGTAGCCGAGCGCCCCGGCGCGCAGCACGCGTCGCGGATGGGCAGTGTCCTCATGGGCCGAAAGGGCCAGCACGCGTGCCTTCGGATCTTGTGCCAGCAAGCGCCGGACCGCCTCCAGGCCGCCCATGCCGGGCATCGAGAGGTCCATCACCACCACGTCCGGCTTGACGCGTGGATAGTCGATGCAGGCCTGTTCGCCGCTTTCGGCCTCTCCCACCACTTCGACCTGCGCATCGGCCAGGAGCATGCGAAAGCCCACGCGGACCAGTTTGTGGTCATCGACCAGCAGCACGCGGATCATGCGGTCTCCTTGTGCGTCGACAGGGGCAAGCGCACCTGCAGGCGCACGCCGTGCGGTGCCGCGCGCTCGATCTCCAAGGTGCCACCCAGTCCCTCCACGCGTTCGGCAAGCCAGCGCAGCCCGTAATGGCCGCCGCGTTTCGGGTCTTCGGGCGGCATGCCGGTGCCGTCGTCGACCAGTTCCAGCGTCACATCGCCGGCCTGCGCTTGCAGGCTGAGTTGCAGATGGCGGGCCTTGCCGTGACGCAGGGCGTTGGTGATTCCCTCCTGCGCCGCCCGATACAAGGCGAGCGACACGTCGGCACACGGCATGCCGTCGGCCAGCTCGACATTCACGTCAATCTGCACATCCGTATGGATGCGTTGCGTGCGCTCGGCAAGATCATTCAATGCCTCGGCCAGCCCGAAGTTGTCCAGCACCAGCGGTGTCAGGCGCGGGATGATGCCGTGCATCGCGTCGTACAAACGCGAGGACTCGTCGGCGATCAGGCGCGCCGCCTGCTCGGCCTGTGGGTCGAACGAGTGCACACGCGTGGCGATCGACAGCGCCATGCTGCGCATCGCCGTCACCGACTGGCCGAGCTCGTCGTGCAGCTCCCGCGCGATCATGCGGCGCTCCGCTTCGATGTGCTTGTCGATCCACTGCGTGAGATCGCGGCTGTCGGAGAGCTGCAGTTCGGCCCGCACCGCGCGGCGTTCGGTTTCGATGCGCCCCTGCAACTCGCCGACCATGCGGTTGAAGGCCGCGCCGATCGCTGCAGCCTCGGTCCCTGCCAGCGGCGGCAGCGCTGCGTCGAAGCGCCCGGCCTGCAGCTGGTTCAGCGCCTGGACGATCTGGCCGAAGGGCCGCACCGCTCGCCCGACCAGCCAGAACACCATGGCGTTGACCACGATCAGGAATCCCAGCGCACCGAGGGCGAGGGTCACCACGTAATCCCATGCATCGACTTCGGCACGCGTGGCGTTCGCCCGCACGACCAGCTTGCCGTCGGGGAACTCGATGGATTGCACTGACGGTGGCGGCGCGATCAGTGCGCCGAACCAGTCGGGCGCGTCGCGGCCGGCCTTGTAGGTGGGTGGCGGTGAGCGGTAGAGCTCGTTGCCTTGCGCGTCGAACAGCGTGAGGTCGTTGGAGCGAATCCGCCCGATGCTCTGGAGGAAGGCCAGCATCGCCGGCGTGCCCTGCGCCGCGTAGCGCAAGGCGGTGCCCTGCAGCAGCAGCGCGGCGACGCGATTGGCCGCCACCGTTTCCTCATGCACGGACTCGCGCATGCTGCGCATCTCCAGCGCAAGCACGGTCGCTGCGAAGAGAACAGTCAGCGCAAGGACGATGAGGTTGATCTTCAGCCGAAGGCTCATGAGCGGGGGCCCGGGTTGGTACGGACACGCGGGTCATGGTAGCGGCTCACCGGGCCGGGCGGCGTCGATTCATGAAAATCATGAGCCCGGAATCATGATCCGGCGGCTGTGCCGATGGTGCGCCAAGGGCGACCATGGGTCACGGGAATGAGCAATCCCCGCGGCACCACACGGCGTCCGTGTCATTTTCATAGGAGAGACCTTTATGCAATGGACAACCCCTACTGCGACTGACTTGCGTCTCGGCTTCGAAATCACGATGTACATCGCCGCCCGCTGACCCGGGTTGCGGCACGCTCGACGCTCCGCAGGCCTGGCCTTCGGAGTGTCGGCTTGTCCGTCACGGGTTGGGCGTCCGACGCCACCGATGCGCATCACCGTCCTGGGTTCGGCTGCCGGTGGTGGCTTTCCGCAGTGGAACTGCAATTGCCGCAACTGCGCCGGCCTGCGCGCAGGCACATTGAACGCCAAGGCCCGCACGCAATCGTCGATCTTCGTGCAGCCTGACGACGGTGTGGACGGCGTGCTGTTCAACGCATCCCCCGACATCCTCGAACAGATCCGCAGCAAGCCTGCGTTGCAGCCGGCGCGTTCGTTGCGTGACACGGCCATCGCCGGTGTGGTGCTGATGGATGGCCAGATCGATCATGCGACCGGTCTTTTCATGCTCCGCGAACGCAAAGGTGCCCTGCCGTTGTGGTGCACCGATCCGGTCGAAGAGGACCTGAGTCAGGGTAATCCCGTGCTGCGCGTCCTGGGCCACTACTGCGGCGTGGACCGGCATCGCATCGCGCTGGACGGCAGCGCCTTCGCCGTGCCCGGCGTTGCGGACCTGAGCTTCCGCGCGTTGCCGCTGTCGAGCAAGGCCGCGCCTTACTCCCCGCACCGCGACAGTCCGGTGGAAGGGGACAACATCGGCATGCTGATCTCCGACGAACGCAGCGGCAAGCGGGCGTTCTACGCGCCCGGACTCGGGCAGATCACGCCCGCGGTGTTCGACGCCATGGCGGGTGCCGATGGCGTGCTGGTCGACGGCACCTTCTGGACCGATGACGAAATGCCCCGCCTCGGCCTCGGCGCCAAGACGGCCCGCGACATCGGCCACCTGCCGCAGTCGGGCCCGGGCGGCATGCTGGAGTGGATGGCCAAGCTGCCGCAGCGCACGCGGCGCATGCTCATCCACATCAACAACACCAATCCAATCCTCGACGAAGACTCTCCCGAACGCGCGACGCTGACGCGCGCCGGCATCGAGGTCTGCGAGGACGACATGCAGATCTGCATATGACTGACACCACCCAGGCATGGTCGCGGGACGAATTCGAGGCAAAGCTGCGCGAGCGCGGCCGTGCGTATCACATCCACCACCCGTTCAATGTCATGCTCAACAGCGGTCGTGCGACGCGGGAGCAGGTGCGCGGCTGGGTGGCGAACCGCTTCTATTACCAGATCGCGATCCCGATCAAGGACGCGGCGGTGCTGTCCAACTGCCCCGACCGCGAGGTCCGGCGGGGCTGGGTGCAACGCATCCTCGACCATGATGGGTTCGAGTTGAACGGCGTGCGCGACGAGGGCGGCATCGAGGCATGGCTGCGACTCGCCACGGCCGTGGGCCTCACGCGCGAGGAAGTGCTCGACCTGCGCCATGTGGCACCGGCGATGCGCTTTGCGGTCGATGCCTACGTGAACTTCGCGCGGCGCGCGCCCTGGCAGGAGGCGGTGTGCTCGTCGCTGACCGAACTCTTCGCCCCCGAGATCCACAAGCAACGTCTGGCGAATTGGCCCGAACACTACCCCTGGATCGACCCTGAAGGGATGGCGTACTTCCGCGACCGGGTGAGCCAGGCGCGGCGCGATGTGGAGCAGGGGCTGGCGATCACGCTTGCGCACTTCACGACCCGGCCCTTGCAGGAACGGGCGCTGGAGGTGCTGCAGCTCAAGCTCGACATCCTGTGGGCCATGAACGATGCGATGGCGCAGAAATACGGGGTGACTTCATGACGCCGCCCGGCATCGCCACCCGGCCTCGCGTCGGCACGGGCTTCCGCCTGCAGTGGGAGCCTGCGCAGAACGCCCATGTGCTGCTCTACCCGGAGGGCATGGTGAAGCTGAACCAGAGCGGCGGCGAGATCATGAAGCGCTGCGACGGCGAGCGCAGCGTGGCGGCCATCGTCAGCGAGCTGGAACAGGCTTTCTCGACCGGCGGGCTGAGCGGCGATGTGCTGGCGTTCATCGAGCTGGCGGGCAAGCAACGGTGGCTGGCATGGGACTGACGCAACACGCACCGCCCACACGACCCGTGACGCCCGGGCCGCCACTCTGGCTGCTGGCCGAGCTGACCTACCGCTGCCCGCTGCATTGCGTGTTTTGCTACAACCCGATCGACTTTGCGCGGCAGGAAGAAGAACTCACCACCGACGACTGGCTGCGGGTGCTGCGGCAGGGGCGCGAACTCGGCGCCGTGCAACTCGGCCTGTCGGGCGGCGAACCGCTCGTGCGCGACGATCTGGAGACGATCACGGCCGAAGCACATCGCCTGGGCTACTACACCAACCTGCTCACCTCCGGCGTCGGCCTGAATGCCGCGCGCGCAGCGGCGCTGAAGGCCGCAGGACTCGATCACGTTCAGCTCTCCTTCCAGGATTCCACGAAGGAGATGAACGACTTTCTTTCGCACACCAAGACCTTCGAGCTGAAGAGCCGGGTCGCGAAGATCATCAAGGACCAGGGATGGCCGATGGTGATGAACGTGGTGATCCACCGCATGAACATCGACCACGTCGACCGCATCATCGGCATGGCGGCCGAACTCGGCGCCGAGTACCTGGAACTCGCGAACACGCAGTACTACTCGTGGGCGTTCCTCAATCGCGACCAGCTGCTGCCGACGCATGAGCAGCTGAAGCAGGCCGAGCGCACGACCGACGCCTGGCGGGCCCGAATGGGCGATCGCATGCGCATCTTCTTCGTTGCACCCGACTACCACGAAGGAACGCCCAAGCGCTGCGTCAATGGTTGGGGCAGCACCTTCCTGAACGTGACGCCCGACGGCACGGTCTTGCCTTGCCACACCGCGAAGATGCTGCCGGGCCTGAGCTTTCCGAACGTTCGCGAGCACGGCCTGCGCGAGATCTGGTTCGAATCCGAGGGATTCAACCGGTATCGCGGCACCGGCTGGATGAAGGAGCCGTGTTCGAGTTGCGAATTCCGCGAGCAGGATCTGGGCGGATGCCGTTGCCAGGCCTACATGCTGGCCAACGATCCGGCCGTCGCCGACCCGGCGTGCGTGAAGAGCCCGCACCACCATCTGGTGCTGGAAGCCGTCGAGCGCGCCGGCGGCATGACCCCGGAGCAGGCCATGGAGCATCCGTTGGTGTTTCGCGAACCGGCCAACTCGCGCCGGCTCAGCCGTGCAACACCCACCCTGATTGAGTGAGACACTGTTTCCTGCGTGTCGTCGCGTCAGACCGCTGATCCAAAAATCCTGCGGTCTATCAACCGAAAGGAGCCTGGTACGGCAAGATGGCCACCGGGACGGATCGCGCACCCGCATCAGGAGGACAACGTGATCGATTTACCGCGCAGTGATGGGCACCGGCTCAACCAGAGACCTGGTTAGCCGCAGCGCCATGCGAACCTGGTTTTTCACGTCGCTGCGCGGCTATCGGATCAGCGGGTTGCCGGGCGATCTCGTCGCTGGACTGATGCTGGCGGCGATCGCCATCCCCGGGCAACTCGCCACTGCCCGGCTCGCGGGGATGCCGCCGCAGACGGGGCTCTATGCGTTTGCCGCCGGCTCCATCGCATTCGCCGCATTCGGCGCCAACCGCTTCATGTCGGTTGCGGCGGACTCGACGATTGCGCCGATCTTTGCCGGGGGCCTGGCCTCGATCGCAGCTGTCAGCGCCGTTCCCTATCCGCAGCTGGCTGCGCTGCTCGCCCTGATGGTCGGCTTCGTCCTCGTCGCCGTGGGCCTGCTCAAGGCCGGCTGGCTTGCGACGCTCCTGTCGATCCCGGTGACGACGGGTTTCCTGGCCGGCATCTCGGTCCACATCATCGTCGGCGAGTTGCCTACCCTGTTGGGAGTTCCCGGCGAGAAGGGGCATCTGCTCGCGCGCCTCGTCGACGTCCTGGGCCGGTTCGGGGAGGCCAATCCCTATGCGCTCGGATTGGGCGCTGGGGTCCTGATCGTGACGCTGGTCGCGTCGCGCATCAGCCCTCGTATTCCGGGCGCCCTGATCGGACTGGTCGCCGCGGGCACCGCCGTGGCCTGGTTTCACCTTGGTGCCCGCGGCGTCAGCCTGCTCGGCGCCTTGTCGGTGCCGCTGCCGCACGTTGCCTTGCCGACACTGCCGGATGTCGAGGCGTTCGGCCGCATGGTGCAGCTGGCGCTGGTGGTGGCCGTGGTCTGCATCATGCAGACGGCAGCGGTGGCCAGCACGTTCCCATCCGATGAGGGGAAGCCGGACGATGTCAGCCGCGACTTCGGGGCTGTCGGCGCGGGCAGCATCGTGGCCGGGCTGATCGGCGCCTTCGCGGTTGACGCAAGCCCGCCGAGCACCGCGATCGTGCGCGAGTCCGGAGGGCGATCGCAGATCTCGTCGCTGACGGCCGTCGGCCTGATGATCGCTCTGGCGGCGCTGGCGTCGGGTCTGATGGCCTATGTGCCCCACGCAGCGCTCTCCGGCATCCTGGTCTATATCGCCCTGCGCATTTTCCGTGTCGACCAGATGATCCGGATCTATCGCCGCGGCGGACTCGAGATCCTGCTGGTGGCAGCCAGCGCCGGGCTTGTCATTGCCCTGCCGATCGAGACTGGCATGCTGCTCGCCATCGTGATGTCCTTCATGCACAGCCTGTACATCGTCGCGCGGCCCTACTGCGTCGAACTGGCCCGCGTTCCGGGAAGCACTGTGTGGTGGCCTCCTGCCCCGGGCGCGCCGTTCGAGCGGGAGGCCGGGGTTCTCGTTTTCGCTCCCGGCGCGCCGCTCAACTTCAGCAACGCCGAGCGCATCTGCGCCGATCTGAAATCTGCCATCGCCAGGCAGCGCCTGCCCGTGAAGCTGGTGATCATCGAGGCCAACGGCATCATCGACATCGACTACACGGGGTCGCAGGTCCTGCTGCGCGCGATCACCGACCTTGCGGCTGCTGACATCGTCGTTGCCATCGCCAGGCTGTCGGTCGGGCGGGCGCAGGCACAGGCTCGACGAACGGGCTTGATCGAAGTGATCGGTCCAGACCGCGTGTTCATGTCGGTCGAGGAGGCAGTGCTCAAGCTGGCTCGGCGTTCCGCGGGCAGCAGCCTCGGGTGAAGAGACGTGGAGCCATATCCTGATCAGGACGAGAGCAGGGCGAGCACGCTGGTCCTCGCGCTGCTGTCGCTGCTCGTGGGATGTGTCACCGGGTTGGTCTGCGCCATGTTCCGGATCCTGCTCCGACGGGCCGATACCCTGCGAGGTGAGTTCATCGCGTTTGCGCATCAGCAGGGGCTCCTGGGCCTTCTGCTCGTCGTCGCCAGCGCCGCTGCTGCGACCGCCGCTGCAGCAGCCCTGGTGAGCAGGATCTCCCCGAACGCCGCGGGCAGCGGCATACCCGAGGTCGAGGCTGCGATCAGCGGTGGCGATCCGGGCAGGCCCGTGCGCACTGCCGCCGTCAAGTTCTTCGGCGGACTGCTCGCCATCGGATCCGGCCTGGCCCTCGGGCGCGAAGGACCCAGTGTGCAGATGGGGCATTCGATCGCCGACGTGATCGGCCGGTTGTTTCGGCGCAACCAACTCGACGCCCGCGTGCTGTTCGCCGCGGGCGCGGGTGCGGGACTCGCGACGGCCTTCAACGCACCGATCGCTGGCGCGGTGTTCGTCCTGGAGGAACTGCTGCGGCGCTTCGACACGCGCACCGCGGCCGCCGCGCTGGGCGCCTCGGCGGGGGCCATCGCAGTGGCTCGCGTATTCCTTGGCGTCGAACCGGATTTCACCGTGCCGGCACAGCCCTTTCCGGGCTTCGCGACGGTGCCGGTCCACATCGTCCTGGGTGTCATTGCAGCGCTGGCGGCTGCCGCCTATACGCGAGCCGTCATGGGCGCGCTGACGGTGGCCGATCGAGCGACCGGACTTCCGGTGACGGCCCGGGCGGCATTGATCGGCGGCGGGGTCGGTCTCGTGGCCTGGCTGGCGCCGCAATGGGTCGGCGGAGGCGACGCGATCACTCAGCAGACGCTGCTCAATGTGGGATCGCTGTCCACCATCGGCCTGATATTCGCAGTCCGCTTCGCGCTCGGTCCGCTGTCGTATGCGGCCGGCACGCCCGGGGGCCTGTTCGCACCGATGCTGGTGCTCGGCGCGCAGATCGGGCTCGTGTTCGGTCGACTGTACGACCAGTGGTTTCCAGGCGGCGGGTCCCCGACCGCCTACGCCGTGGTCGGCCTGACGGCATTTTTCACTGCGGTGGTCCGTGCGCCGCTCACTGGCATCTGCCTGGCGGTCGAGATGACGGGCAGCGCCAACCTGCTGCTGTCGATGATCGCCGCCTGCTTCGGGACCATGGTCGTGATGAATCTGCTTGGCATCCCGCCGATGTACGACCTGTTGCGTGATCGGGCCGAACGCAAACTCGGGCAGACTTCAACGGATGTCCGTGCTTGATTTGGACAACGGCCAGGCGCCAAATGAGAAGCCGCGTCCTGGCGCCGGGTGCCAGGTGAGAACGCATGCCTGAAGGGGAAGCCGTCATGAAGCGCCGAGACTTCATCACCACCACACTTGCAGCGCCCAATCTGCTGCTTGCTTCTTGCGCCAGCCCGCCGCCGCCCAGCGCCAGCCGACCCACCAAGGCGCAAATCACGGTGCTCTACGATGCCTTCGGCCGTGATCCGGCGCTGCAGAAGGACTGGGGCTATGCCGCGTTCGTGGAGGTCGGCGGCAAGCGCATCCTGTTCGATACCGGTAACAACGCCGATGTGCTGGCGAAGAACGCGGCGGCCCTGAGAGTAGACCTCGCGACGCTCGACTTCGTCGTGATGTCGCATCGACACGGCGACCATATGGGAGGCATGAGCCACCTGCTGAGCGTCAACCCGAAGGTCAAGATCTACGCGCCCAAGGAAGGCTTCGGTGTCTATGGCTCCGACCTCCCGAGCACGTTCTATCGCAAGGACGAGTCCTTGCCAGCCGAGCAGCGCTACTTCGGCGGCAAGCCGCCCGACGTGATGCGCTTCGGCAGTGCATGGCCGCAAGCGAACATCGCGCTGGTCGACAAGCCCGTGGTGATCGCACCGGGGATCCACCTGATTTCACTGGTGTCCGACAAGCCCGGCACGCTCGAGTTGCGCGAACTCTCGTTGGCGATGGAGACGCCCGACGGCATGGCGATCGTGGTCGGCTGCTCGCACACGGGCATTGACAACATCGTCAAGTCGGCTGCGGCGATCCAGCCGAAGATCCAGTTCGTCGTTGGGGGCCTCCATCTCGTTGTCGCCAAGGACCCGGAGATCGAGACCATCATCACGACGCTGCGCGACACGTACAAGGTCGCCTACGTCGCCCCAGGTCATTGCACCGGAGAACCGACGTTCACGGCGCTACGGAAGGCCTTCGGTGAACGCTGCCTTTACGCGGGGCTGGGCAGCACGATCACGCTGGGTGTCCCGCCCCGTGCGGCCGACGAAAGCGGGCTCACGGTGCCATCGGCGCTCGCAGACGACGATCTGAAGAGCTACCAGGCGCTGTTCACGGCGAGCGCCGAACGCCGACGTGGACTGTTCGCCGACCTGCAGCGGATGCCAACGCCAGATGGCGCCTATCTCGGGCAATGGCGGCGCAGCATGGTGGGCTGTTGTTGAGGGTGGCGCGCCTCGCTCCTCATTCTTCCAATTGCGCGCGTTGCAGGCGCACGAACAGGGTCGACGCATTGCGCCGGTGAAGGCTCCCGTACTGGTCCCAGTGCGCGAACTCCGGCAGCGCAGCCGCATCGGGCACCGCGCTCAGGGCGGTGCCGGCGCGCAGCAATTCCCGCACGCGCGCCTGCAATTGGGCAAGGTAGCGGACCTGCGCGTCGATGTCCTCGGGCGATGCCGCGGGCCCGTGCCCCGGCACGATCACCTTGACCGGCAGTGCTCGCAGGGCCTGCAGCGCGTGCAGCCAGCCTTCGAGGTCGCCGTCCTGCAGGTCCGGAATGCGCCCATGGTCGAGCAGGCCGCCTGCGAACAGAACGCCGGAAGCCGCATCGAGCACTGCGACGTCGCCCGGTCCGCTGGAGTGCCCGAAGTACATCAACCGGATCGGCCGGCCGATCACATCGAGAGTCTGCGTGGTGTCGAATTGCTGGTCCGGCGCGAACATCACGGTGCCGCGCATCTCCTCCTCGCCAAGCGTCTCCTTGAGCATCTTCAGGCAGCGTTCGCAGCGCGACGCCATCAGCGCCGCGGCCTGGCGATGCATGAGGATCGGAATTCCGTGCTCGCGATAGGCGGCACCGCCGAAGAGGAAGTCCTTTTGCGCATGGGTGATCAAGACCAGCCGCACCGGCTTGTCCGTCACGCTGCGGATCGCAGCCAGCAGCTGTTCGCCTTGGCGATAGGAGGTGCCGGTGTCGATGGCCAGCACGCCGGTGTCGCCGACGATGAAGCCGGCATTGCCGACACGGCCCAGGTTGCGGGTGTCGACCCCACCGGGCGCGCCCTGCACCATGTAGACGCCGGCAGCGAGCGCGACTGGCTTTCCGATGGCGGGCGCCTGTGGCGGACCGGACGCCGCACAGGCTGCGAGCAGGATTGCGGCGGCTGCGGCGGCGGCGATCCATGCGGTCAGCCGCATGCGCACACACCTCACGGTCATTGCGCGCGCCGGTATTTCAGCGTGCTCTCGAATCGCAGGTCGTGCGAGTCGATCACCTCGGCCTTGAGCTCGCCGTCGCCCTTCGGCAGGAAATAGAAGCGAAAGTTCGGGTTCTCGCTGATCGAGAAGTCGACGTCGGCCGACATCACCAGCACGCCCGCGTAGCTGACGTTCACCTGCCGCACGAAGTACGCCGGCGTGTACAGGCGCGAGACCTGGTCGAGTGCCAGGCCGGAGTTGTTGGGATGGCTGATCATGAGTTGCGCGAGCTGCGGCTGGTTGTCCTCAGCCTGGCCCTCGATGCTCAGTCTCATGCGACCGAGGGTCGCGAGCGCCGCCTGCGCGTCCTTGCCCGGCGGCGCCGAACAGCCGCCGGAGGCCTTGACGAAGGCCGTGGCCATGTGCAGCCGGCCGTCGTTGGTTTCGGCGATCGCACGCACGTGGGTGTACTCGTCGACGCGCACGCGGGTCTCGATGTCGGCCCGCCCGCTTTGCGGTGTGAACTGGAAGATCGCCGAGATGGGCGAAGGATTGTTGTCGATGATCAGGTAGACCTTGTCGATATAGCGCGCCGGCGTCTGCAGCAGGCGGGTGTGGATGGCGATCGGAACGATGGCTGCGTCTTCGGCCCGCGCCGGCACGACGAGCGAGATCACCTCGTCGCTGGCAGCGGCGATCGGCCGCGACTGGAACAGGCTGGCGCGTACCTTCTGCCACACGGGGTTGGCGTCCGGGTTGTCGGCTGTCTTGATCTCGGCCCAGGCGACGGTGCAGAGCAGGCCGATAACGACCAGCGCGCAGCTCGCAGCGATGCGCGCCAGGAAACGTTGGACGGACAGGCTTTTCATGGCCTCGACTTCCGAGGGCCGGAAGGCAACTGGACCGGCGGTGGTGCCACCGGCATGGGCGCAACATCTTCCCACTCCAGTTCAGCGTAGGCCGCGGTGACGTTGCGTCGATGGAAGCGTTCGCCGAGCAGCCAGTGGGAACCGGCAGGGACGCCGATACTGTCGACGGCTTGCTGGATCGTCCGATGGTCATGAAGGGCCGAGCGGGTGTCGCGCGCCAATGCCTCCAGGTAGCTCGCCTGGGTGGCGAAGGCGGCTGACCCGTTGGTGCTGACCGGCCCATGACCCGGCACCACGGTGTCGGCCGGTATCCGCCCGAGCTCGGCCATGACCGCCAGCCAGCCGCGCAGGCTGCCGTCGATCACGGGCAGGTGCTGCACGAACAGCAAGTCGGAAGTGAAGAGCGTGCGTGTGCGCTGGTCGTAGACCGTGAGGTCGTTGTCGGTGTGTGCCGTGGGCCAGGCCCGCAGCGTCAGGACGCGCTCGCCGAGATCCAGTTCCAGCGATGTGTCCACCACGGTGTCCGGGTAGACGATCGACGCGTGGGTCAGGCGGATGCCGAAGTCGCGTTCCAGCGCGTTCAGGTAGTAGGCCTCTCGCGCCGCCAGCGCCCGGGTGAAGCGCGCATGGGCCACGAAACGCGGCGCCGGCGAGCCTGCGTCGACGAACGCTGCATTGCCGAGCACATGGTCGGGGTGGGCATGCGTGTTGATGACCCAGCAGATGGGCAGCGGCGTGGTGCGTTCGATCGAGGCGCGCAACGCACGGCCGATCGCCGGCGTGCCCCCGGTGTCGATCACGGCGACGCAACGGCGTCCGACGATGAAGCCGAGGTTCGCCACGTCGCCTCCGTTGGCCGGCCCCCAGTCCTCGATCTTGCCGGCATGCACGAACACGCCAGGCTTGACTTCGGTGATTGCCAGCGCGGTCGCACCATCGGATGCGGGGGCGGCCGCGCAGGCAACGCCCAGCACCAACCCGGCGAGCAGGATCGGCATCGAAGGAAGGATGCCCGGCATCATGGGCCTGCTCGAGGCTATTTGGGGCCGGCGCCGATGAAGCATCCTTTCTCGGCCTTGGCCTGGAGTTCGCGCAAGCGCTTGATCTCGGGCTCGTAGGACGGGACGTCGCGGATCGCGCCGCCACGTTCGCCGCCAATGGACAAGGCCTTGGTGATCGTGCTCATCGTCACGTAATCCTTGTACTTCACGCTGCTGGCGAGTGCGTCGAGCGCGCACGAACACTTGGAGGTCATCTCGAAGGTCGGCCCGGGGTGCGCGCGCATGCACTCCTGCACGTACTGCACGCGGTCCAGCGTCGGGAAGTCGTTCACTGGGGCTGGGGTCGCGGCCATCGGCAGGGTGCACCAGCCCAGCAGGGCGATTGTGGTGATCGATCGTTTCATTGGGGTTCCGTCAGGGTTGGCGCCCGGCGCCTTCGAGAAGCATCTCCTCGACCATCAATGGTGCTGCGCCCGCGGATTCGCCGTCAACCCGGGTGCGAATACCGTAGACGCTGCCCGGCACGGCGTCCGACAGCAGGAAGACGTAGGTCTTGGTGGCCAGTTGCTCGAAGCGCGCACGGTTCGGATCGTCGAGGTAGGGCGAGACGGTGATCTCCCGCACCGCCACCGGTTGTCCGCGATAGGGCAGGGTGACGTTGCGCACCGTGGCGCCCTGGTACACCGCCATGCGGATGCGCTTGCGAAAGTAGGTGGGCTGGCCCTTGGTCAGGCGTTGCATCTCGCGAATGTCGCGCTCGAGGAAGTAGAGGATGGCCGGGTTGCCTCGGGCGCTTTCCACCTCGGGCTTCTGCACCGCGCGCGCGCCGCTGAAGAACTCCACGCGAGCGGCGCAGCACTTGCCGTCCGGGTCCGCGGTCAACAGCAGGTTCACCTTGTCGTCGAAGGGCTCTTCCAGCGTTCCGGTCTTGTGGAAGACGTAGTGCAGGGTGAGCGGCGGGTGCAGCTTGCCCAGGTGGTCGTCCATGAAGATCGCCTGCTCGGCGACCGAGAAATCAGTCGCTGCGAAGGCCAGCCAGGGGATCCCCACGATCAACGCGAGCGCCAGTCTCAGGACGGGGATTGCGTTCATCGGGAGGCTGGGAGCGCTATTGCTTCGGGGCCACGTAAGAGTAAGAGGCATCGACGATCGGTACGCCGTACTCCTTCAGGATCGCCTGGATCTGCGATCGGTTGGATTCGATCAGGCCTTCGACCTGCTGTTTCCATTCGCGCTCTCCGTAGCGCACGCCCATGGCGATCTGGTAGTCGAACTGGACGCCGGGCTCCGATTTCAGCGGGACCACCGCCAGCGCGGGCGTCTTGACGCGCTGCGCGTAGTAGCCGGCGATGGGGCCCCAGACAATGGCGACGTCGATCTTGCCCGCCGCGAGGTCCTTCTCGATGATCTCGCCGGGGTATTGATCAGGGTCGGCGTTCATCACGGGGTAGGGCACACCCTGCTCGACGAGCTTGTGCTTGGCGAGCCAGGTCGATGCGGGCGAACGGTCGTAGACGCCGATGCGCAGCTTGCTCAGCTTCGCAGGATCGACCTTCAGGAAGTCCTCGCCGGATGCCACTTGATCCAGGTCTTTGCCCTTCGGGAAAACCAGCGCGTAGGTCGAACGGTAGTACGGCTTGGTGGCCGACACCTGGTCATATTCCGCGGGAACGCCGATCACGATGTCGCAAGGGTATTCCTGGCCCGGCAGCTTGAACTTCAATGTGTTCCGGATGAAGGCCAGGCGCTGCGGAAAGGAGTAATAGACCACCGGAAGGCCCAGCGACTTTCCGAACGTTTCGGCGATCTTGTTCTCGATGCCCTCGCCCTTGACGTTCGAGAACGGCAGGTTGTTCGGGTCCTGGCAGACGCGCAGCGCGGTGCGTGCCGCGGGCGGGTCCTGCGCCGCCGCGCTGGCCGCCAGCGCAGCCAGCGCGATGCCGATGGCCGCGAGCATGCGTTGATGTGAGCCGGCGTGGGTCATTTGATCTCTTCGACTTTCGCGCGCGTGATCGCGCCGTCGGACCTTCCCTTGAGATAGGCGTAGAGCTGATTGATGTTCTGCATGACCACCGGGCTGTTGCCGAAGCTCTGCATTCCCTTGTCCAACCGGCCGTTGGTCACGGTCTTGATGAAGTCTTCCTTCGACAGCGTCTTCAGGCTGACCACGAGCGACGGCCCGACCAGTCCTTCCTGGTTGGCGCCGTGGCAGCGGTCGCAAGCGGCCGCTCGCCAAGCCCGGAAGCCTTTCATCGTCTCGGCGTCCACCTTGTAGCCATCGACCACCTTGTATAGAGGCGGTTTGTCGTCTGAATGAGCAGCGCCCGCCAAGATCAGCAGTGCGCCGGCGATAAGCAAGGCCTTCCTTGAACTCATATTGCGAGATCCTTGTTTTCGTCGGATTGAAGAGATGGCAACCCTTCGGCTGCCATCTCCGGATCTGGCCCCAAAGAGGGCCTTGCGCTTCAGTTGCCGCCTGGCAGCGCGAACACGGTCAGGGAACCGCCGAGTTCGGTGTACTGGTTGAGTTCCCTGTAGCCACCCACGGCGCCCAGGCCATCCTGGTCCTTCTCGAGCCCCGCGGCCATGCCGATGCCGGCCCAGCCACCGATGCCGGAGAACACGCCGATGTACTGCTTGCCCTTGTGCTCGTAGGTGAACACGTTGCCGATGATGCCGGAGGGCGTCTTGAACTTGAACAGTTCCTTGTTGATGTTCTTCTTGTCGACGCACTTCATGTAGCCCTCGAGCGTGCCGTAGCAGGAGAGGCCGCCCGCCGTGTTGAGCGCGCCGCTCCAGACCGAGAACTTCTCGGGATGGCTCTGCACGATCTTGCCGGTACCGGCGTTCCAGGTGATGTAGTTGCCCATGCCGCCATGGCTGCCCGGGGCCGGGTACATGGAGAGCGTGGCGCCGACGTATGGCTGGCCCGCCGTGTATTCGACCTTGAACGGCTCATAGTCCATGCAGACGTGATTGGTCGGCACGTAGAAGAGCTTGGTTTCCGGGTCGAAGGAAGCCGGCTGCTGGTCCTTGGAACCCAGTGCTGCCGGGCAGATGCCCTTGCTGTTGACGTCCGGCCCGTTCTGCGCCGTGGAGTACTTGGACACCACTTGCGGACGGCCGGTCTTCATGTCGACCTTCGTGGCCCAGTTCACTTGCGGGTCGTACTTTTCGGCCACGAGCAATTCGCCGGTCACACGGTTCAGCGTGTAGCCGAAGCCGTTGCGGTCGAAGTGCACGAGCGCCTTGGTGGGCTTGCCCTTGACGTCGATGTCGGCCAGGATCATCTCGTTGATGCCGTCGAAGTCCCATTCGTCGAACGGTGTCATCTGGTAGGCCCACTTGGCCATGCCGGTGTCGACGTCACGCGCGAAGATCGTCATGGACCACTTGTTGTCGCCGGGGCGTTGCGAGGGGTTCCAGGTCGACGGGTTGCCGGTGCCATAGAACACCGTATTGAGGGCCTTGTCGTAGCTGTACCAACCCCAGGTGGTCCCGCCGCCGAGTTTCCACTGATCGCCTTGCCAGGTCTTCAGCGAAGAGTCCTTGCCGACGGGCGCCATCTTGCCGTCGGTCCAGGTCATGGTCTTGTCCGGGTCCATGAGCATTTCGGCGTCCGGCCCCGTGCTGTAGGCCTTCCAGACCTGCTTGCCGGTGTTGATGTCGTAGGCCGCAAGGAAGCCCCGCACGCCCCACTCGCCGCCGCTGATGCCGGTGATGACCTTGTCCTTGAAGACGTGCGGCGCGTTGGTGTTGACGGCGCCCAGCTTCGGATCCCCGTTCTTCACGGTCCAGACGACCTTGCCGGTCTTGGCATCGAGCGCGACGAGATTGCTGTCGGCCTGCTGGAGGAAGACCTTGCCCTCGGCATATGCGACGCCGCGGTTGACCGTGTCGCAGCACATCTGCGGGATCACCGCCGGGTCCTGCTTGGGTTCGTACTTCCACACGATCTTCTGCGTATCGAGATCGATCGCGAAGACCTTGTTGGGGAAGGGCGAGTGCAGGAACATCATGTTGTCGATGACCAGCGGCGAACCTTCATGCCCGCGCAGCACGCCGGTGGAGAAGGTCCACGCGACCTGCATCTTGCCGACATTGCCGGTGTTGATCTGCTTGAGCGTGCTGTAGCGATGGTTGTACATGTCCCCAGCCTGCATCGCCCAGTTCTTCGAGTTGGCGATGTTTTTCTCGACGTCGGCATTCGCAAATGCCAAGGCTGGCAATGCGAGTAGCGCCACCGCCAAATAGCGCCAAGGGCGCCCGTGGAATTGCCCGGAAATTCGCATCGAAGTCTCCTTGTTCTGTTTCACCAGAGCCCCCCCGAACGGAACCTCCGACAGGGCGCCTGCCGCACAACGCAATGAAGTCGGCGACGGCACTAAATGCAAGATGCGCGCCCGCTCGAACACGCCTGATTCGCCGGTCCGGCGGGGGTGCCTCCTCGGTTGGCTCGGCCCCTCCGAGCGAGCCATTTCGTTAAGGGGAAACCCTATCGATGGCATGCATTGAAGAAGCGAGTTCCGAAGTTGACACTGCGTGTTTGCAATGGCGTCTCGCTCCCGCTGTCAGCGCGGCGAGAACCGAAGCATTGCGCCAGGCCCGCTGCGCCGAAATTGTGGCAACCACTTTCGACACAGAGTGTTTCACCGCCAGACGACGCATTCCCCAACCATGTCCTTTGCAGGGCGCAACCCGCTTGCGCCGATGGGCGCGCGTATTGCATGCTCGAAGTTATTCATGCCACAGACGCTCCCATCGACGACCATGCTCCGGACCACCGGCCTGACCAAGCGCTACGGGGCGCGGGCGGCATTGAAGGGTCTTTCGCTGACCATGTCGTCAGGTCAGTTCGTGGCCTTGCTCGGGCCCAACGGCGCAGGCAAGTCGACGCTGTTCCAGGTGCTCACCGGGCTGTTTGCAGCCGACGAAGGCGAGGTCGAAGTAGCCGGTCACTCGCTGCGCCGATCCGCGACCGCGGCATTGCGCCACATCGGCGTGGTGTTTCAGCAGATATCGCTCGATCTGGATCTGAGCATCCGCCGGAACCTGCTGTTCCAGGCCGACCTGCACGGCCTGCCGCGGCGGCTGGCGGCATCCCGCATCGAGGCGGGCTGTGCCCAACTCGGCATCGACGCGGACCTCGATCGCAAGGTGCGCGAACTGTCCGGCGGCAATCGGCGCAAGGTGGAACTTGTGCGTGCATTGCTGCATCGACCCTCCGTGCTGCTGATGGATGAAGCCACGGTGGGCCTGGACCCGAAGTCACGCCAGGACCTGATGCGTGCGCTCCATGCGAACGTGCAGGAGCGCGGAGTCTGCGTCCTGTGGGCAACGCACCGGGTGGAGGAGGCCGAAGGCGCCGACCGCGTGCTGGTGTTGCACAAGGGCGAGCTGCTGGCCGACGGCACGCCGGCCGAGGTGACGCAAGCGCTTGGAGAGCCGACGCTTGAAGCGGGGTTCATCGCGCGCACGAGTTGATCGCCATCGATTCACATCAGGAGAGACGTCGACATGAATGAAGTTGCCCCGGTCTGGAAGCGTGTGGCCCGTTCGGTCGTGGCGCTGTCGTGCGTGTGCCTCGGCACGGCCGCGCTGGCACAAGGCACCGCCTATGTGTCGAGCGAGAAGGACCAGGCCATCACGCTGATCGACCTGGCGACCCTCAGCGTCAAGGGCACCATCCCGACCTGCAATCGGGGGCGGCACATCCAGCTCACCGCGGATCACCTGATCATGGTCGCCTGCAGCGATTCGAACGTTGCCGACGTGATCGACCCGGCAACGGGCAAGTCGGTGCGCCGCATTCCGCTGGGCGACGAGCCCGAGGCCTTCGATGTATCGCCGGACGGCAAGACCATCTATTCATCCAACGAGGACGAAGGGGCGGTCAGCTTCATCGATGCCTTGAGCGGCAAGGTGCTCAAGACGATCAAGGTCGGCAAGGAGCCCGAAGGCGTGAAGGTCAGCGCGGACGGCAAGACGCTGTATGTGACCTCCGAAGTCGCAAGCCTCGTGCACGTGATCGACGTCGCCAGCGGCACCATCGTCAAGAACGTGAAAGTCGGCAAGCGGCCACGTCGCATGGCCTTCACCCCCGACGGCAAGGAACTGTGGGTCACCAACGAACTCGACGCGAGCGTCAGCATCATCGATACGGCCACACGCAATGTGATCGGCAACGTGAAGTTCGAAGTCAAGGGCGCGCGCAGCGAAGACATCACGCCGGTAGGCATCCAGATTTCGCGCGACGGCAAACGCGCCTTCGTGGCGCTGGGCCGTGCCAACCACGTCGCGTTCGTCGACGTGCCGCAGCGCAAGGTCACGAACCTCGTACTGGTCGGCAAGCGCGCATGGAACGTCACGCTCGACAAGGCCGAAGCCCGGCTGTACGTGGTGAACGGCTTGAGTGATGACGTGACCGTCGTCGATGTCGCCGCGGCCAAGCCGATCAAGAGCATCCCCGTCGGCCGCGTGCCTTATGGGCTGGTGGTGGTCGAATGAAGTGGATCGCCTGCTCTGTCGGCCTTTCGTCGCTGCTGGGGCTGCTGCTGGCGGCGCCGGCGTCGATCGGACAAACGAAGGGCGCCATCACCCCGTTGAAGGCGACGCTGATCTCGCCGAACCCTGACACGCGGCTCGAACGGTCGCGCGTCGAGCGCCACTTTCTGGGCCACCCTGACGGCCCCGCGAGTGACGGCTTGCAGGTCGCGTTGGACGAAGGCCAGTTCGAACTCGAGGCCGTCGATGCGGCGGTCACGCTGGCGAAGCAGTCCGCCGACTCGCGGGAGGCCGCACGCGCCGCCGCGCAGGCGGCCGAAAAATCAGGCGCCGCCGTGATCGTGACGGATCTTCCCGCCGATTGGACGCTGGCCGTGGTCGATGCCGTGAAGCTGCCGGTGATCAACGTCGGCGATGCCGAAGATCGTCTGCGCGAGCAGGACTGCAGGGCGCGCCTGTTCCACATTCTTCCGAGCGAGCGCATGCGGGCCGACGCGCTGGCGCAAACGCTCGTGTCGCGCAAATGGAGCAAGGTGTTGCTGCTCGTCGGCCCGAGCGCGCAGGACCAGGTGCGCGCCGCCGCGGCGCAGGCTTCGATCAAGCGCTACGGCTTGCAGGTGGTTGCGACCAAGCCTTTCAAGCTCTCGGGCGACCCGCGCGAGCGCGACCTGGCCAATCCGCTGCTGCTGACGGCCGGCACCACTTACGACGCCGTCTGGGTGGTCGACAGCGACGGCGAATTCGCACGCGGCCTGCCATACCGGATCGTGTTGCCTCGCCCGGTGGTGGGTGATGCGGGGCTGGTGGCGTTGGCCTGGCATGCGCAGTTCGAGCGCTACGGCGCGCCGCAGGTGTCGCGCCGTTTTGCCAAGGCGGTTGGCCGGCCCATGACCGACAGCGACTGGTCGGCGTGGATGGCAGGCAAGGCGCTGGTCGCGGCCGCCATCGCGGCGCCGAAAGGGCCCGCCGCAGCCTGGGCGCAGGCGCTCGCCAAGACGCCGATCGATGGCTCCAAAGGCACGAACCTGACCTTCCGTCCGTGGGATGGGCAGTTGCGCCAGACCGTGCTTCTCACCGACGGCCAGGGCGTGATTTCGCAGGCGCCGGTCGAAGGCCTGCTGCATCCGACCAACGTGCTGGACACACTGGGCGCGGACGCCCCGGAGAAGCGATGCAAGACGACGCCATGATTCCCGTCGAAGCCGGCGAGGCGGAACTCGCGCCGCACCGCGGGGTCGCGCATGCGCTGCAGGCCATGCAGGCGATCGTCATGCGCGAACTGCTCAAGTTCTCGCAGCAGACCGGCCGGCTGGTGTCGGCGCTGGTCCGCCCGCTGCTGTGGCTGGCGGTGTTCGCCGCGGGTTTTCGCAACGTGTTCGGCGTCGCGATCGTCGAGCCCTACGACACCTACATCCCCTATGACGTCTACATCGTGCCGGGCCTGGTGGGCATGGTGCTGTTGTTCAACGGGATGCAGTCGTCCCTCGCGATGGTCTACGACCGCGAAATGGGCCTGATGCGGCTGCTGCTCACCGCACCGTTGCCGCGCGCATGGCTGCTGTTCTGCAAGCTCTGCGCGACGGCGCTGCTGTCGGTGTTGCAGGCGCTTGCCTTCGTGATCGTCGCCTTGCTGATCGGCACCGATCTGCCGATCTTCTCGCTGGGCGGTCTGAATGCCTTGGTCGCACTGGTCTGCGGGGCGCTGATGCTGGGCGCGCTCGGCCTGCTGCTGTCGGTGCGCATCAAGCAGCTCGAGAACTTCGCCGGCACGATGAACTTCGTGATCTTCCCGATGTACTTCATGTCGACCGCGCTCTACCCGCTGTGGAAGCTGCAGGAGTCGGGCGCCGAGTGGGTCTATCAGCTCGCGCGCTTCAACCCGTTCACGCACGCCGTCGAATGGATCCGGTTTGCGCTGTACGGCAAGGACCCGGGCGCGGCACCCTGGATCGTGCTGGGTTGCCTGACGGTGTTCTTCGTGTTCGCTTGTTGGGGCTACGACCCGCAGCGCGGTTTCGGCGGATTGACGAAGCGCGGCGGAGGACCGCCATGAACACCGCCATGAACACCGGCCGCCGCCGTTGGCTGCGCAGTGCGGCCGCGTTCGCGTTGGCTGCGGGGCCCATGGTGCACGCGCTGGCCGCCGACACCTTTCCGTCCCGGCCGATCACGATGTGGGTGCCGTGGGCGGCCGGTGGCGCGACCGATCTGTCGTTGCGGCTCCTGGCCGAACTCGCTGGGCAGGCGCTCGGCCAACCCGTGGTGGTCGCCAACCGGGCCGGTGCCGGCGGCACGATGGCGATGCCGATCCTGTTCCAGGCCGAACCCAACGGCTACACCATTGCGCAGATGCCGCAGCCGGTCTTTCGCATGCCCTTCATGCAGCAGGTGATCTGGGATCCGGTGCGCGACGTCACGCCCATCATCCAGATTTCGGGCGTCACTTTCGGGGTGCTGGTGCGCGCTTCCAGCCCATTGCGCTCACTCGAGCAACTGTTCGACTTCGCGCGCAAGCGGCCCGGTGAGTTGAGCATCGCCACCAACGGCATCGGCACGACGCCGCACCTCGTGCTCGAAGCACTCTTCACCGATCGGGGGCTGAGCTACATCCATGTGCCCTACAAGGGCACGGCCGAGTTGACCCTGGCAGTGTCGTCGGGGCAGGTGATGGCGGGCGTCAATTCCTCGGGCTTCGCGCCGGAAGTCGATGCGGGTCGCCTGCGATTGCTCGCGACCATGGGGGCGAAGCGCTCGCCGCGCTGGCCGCAGGTGCCGACCTTGCGCGAACTGGGCTTCGACATCGTGGCGATGTCGCCTTACGGGCTGGCCGGCCCGCGCGGATTGCCGCCTGACGTGCTTGCCGTTCTGCATGACGGCTTCAAGAAGGCGCTGTTCGACCCGCGGTTCGCCGAAGACCTGGCAAGGTACGACCAGGAGATCGCCTATCTCGGGCCGGAGGACTACGCGCGGGCCTGCCGCGAAGAGTACGCCAAGGAACGTGCAATGGCCGAGCGCTTGAAGAGCCCGCGCGGCCCGGGTGGCTGAGGACGGCCATGGAGGACCTCGAATGGACCGAGACGATGGGTTGATGAGCGACTGGCGGCAGCGGGCGCTGATGCTCGAAGCCGAGGTCGCCAAGGCGGTGATCGGCCAGGCGCGGGCGATCCGCCTCATCAATACGGCCGTCTTCGCGCGCGGCCACGTGCTGTTGCAGGGCGATGTCGGGGTCGGCAAGACGACGCTGCTGCGGGCCTTCGCGCAGGCGCTGGGCGGCGGGTTCGCGCGCATCGAAGGGACCATCGACCTGATGCCCAACGACCTGATCTACTACACCTACATCAGCGCGGAGGGCAGGCCCGCGGTCGAGCACGGGCCGTTGATCACGCACGGCGAAAGCCTCGCGATCTTCTTCTTCAACGAGATCAACCGGGCGCGCCCGCAGGTGCATTCGCTGCTGCTGCGCGTGATGGCCGAGCGCAGCGTGGCGGCCTTCAATCGCGAGTTCCGTTTTCCGCATCTCCTGGTGTTTGCCGACCGCAACCGGGTGGAGCGCGAAGAGACCTTCGAGATTTCGGCCGCGGCGCGCGACCGCTTCATGCTGGAAGTGACCGTCGATGCGCCCGCGTCCGATGCTGAAAGGCGTCAGCTGATGGGCGATCCACGCTTCCACGACACCGATCGGCTCGTCGGCGCGCTGGCCGGCGGGCTGGTCGCTTACCAGGAGCTGAATCAGGTCTCGGAGTTGATCCAGCGCTGCGTGCAGGCCTCCGAGGCATTGCAGGCCTATGCGCTCGATCTGTGGCGCGCGACGGCGGCGCCCGCCGACTACGGCGTGCGGCTGTCGGACGTTGACACGGCCCACCTGATGCTCGCGGGCGCCAGTCCGCGCGGCATGAGCCTGCTGCTGCGCGCCGCCCGCGTTGCGGCCTGGCTCGACGGGCGCGACTACGTCACGCCCAAGGACGTGCAGGCGGTCTTCGTCGAGACCATCGCGCATCGGCTGTGCTATCACCCGGTGTATGAGATGCGTCGCCAGGAGATCTCGGGCCGCCTGATGAGCGGCATCCTCTCAAGCGTGGCTGCACCTTGAGTGACATGGGGCGATGTGATGACACAGCAGCCAACCGTGCAGGAACTGCATTACCGGATCGGGGCGCCGGCGCTGGGCCACTTCCCCGGGCATCACCGAAGTTCGCGCGGTGACAGCGGCTTCGAGTTTCGTGGCCATGCGGCGCTGCTCGACGCACCGGACCCGCGTCGGCTCGATCTGCACGCGAGCCTGCGCGACCCGTTCGGCAACTGGATCGTGCGGGTCTACAGCCAGCGCAAGGCGATTCCGGTGGTGATGGTGGCGGACTTGTCGGCCTCCATGAGTTTCATCGGCACACACCGCAAGCTCGATGTCCTGGCCGACTTCGTCGACAGCCTGGCCTGGTCGGCCTGGCGCACCGGCGACAGCTTCGGCTTCGTCGGTTGCGACAGTTCGGTCCGCGAGGATGTGCTGTTGCCGCCGACGCGCTCGCGCGGCATGGGTGGCGCGCTGGCGGGGACGCTTCGCACCCTGCATCTTCAAGGTCGCTCGGCACGCGCGCTGGTGCTGGCGCATCGCTTCCTCGGACGGCAGCGTTCGCTGGTATTTCTCGTCTCGGACTTTCATCTGCCGCTGCCCGAGGTCGAAGCCGTGATGGCCTCGATGGCCCACCACGATCTGGTGCCGGTGGTGCTGTGGGACCCGCTGGAGTTCGGCCTGACCCCGCGACAGGGCCTGGCGCAGGTGACCGACCCGGAATCCGGCGTCACGAAACTGCTGTGGTGGCGTCCGGCCTTGCGCGAAAGGTGGCTGGCGGCCCACCGGCAGCGCCGCGATGCGCTGTTGCGGATCTTTCGGGTGCAGCAGCTCAAGCCGCTGTTCATCGAGGGCGCCTTCGATGCCAACGCAGTCACGCGGCACTTCCACGCGTGAATCACGCGTGAACCCCATGTGAGCCATGCATGATGACGATCTGGTGGATGCATCCGGCCCTACGCGGACTTTGCGCCGCGATGCTCGGGTGGCTTGCATCGGCGGCTTGTGCAGAGGTGCTGCCGGGACAGCTGAATGCCACCTCGAGCGAGCCGCGAGCCTTCGGCTACCAGATCGGCGACACGGTGTCGCGCACTGTCACGGTCGACGCTTCGGACGGCCTGGTGCTCGACGAGTCCAGCGTGCCGCAGGCCGGTGCGCGCGGCAATGCCCTGGAGTTGCGCAGCATCGAGCGACGCAGCAGTGCCGAGCCCGGCGGGCGGCGCCACGAGCTGACGCTGGCCTACCAGGTGTTCCTTTCGCCGCCGGAGCCGCGCACCCTCGAGATGCCGGGGTTCGTCTTGCGCTTCCAGGGCCAGCCGCGGGCGCAGGAGGTCCGTGTCGAAGCCTGGCCGGTGACCGTGTCGCCGCTCGTGCCGGTGGAGGTCTCGCCCCGGCGCGGACTCGGTGAACTGCAGCCCGATGCGCCCCCGCCCCTGATCGACACCCGCTTCGCGCGCTGGCGCCTCACCGCTTACGGCGTCGTGTCGCTTTTGCTGCTGGCGTACCTTGCCCATGTGTACATCGGCTTGCCGTGGTGGACGCGCGCGCATCGGCCGTTCACGTTGGCATGGCGCAGGCTGCACGGCCTCACGCCGACGAGTCCCGATCCGCAATGGCGCGAGGCGTTCAAGCAGCTTCATGAAGCCTTGAACCGGACGATGGGGGAGGTGGTCTTCGAGGAGGGCATCGGTCGCTTCGTCAAGGCCCAACCGCACTTTGCGCATCTGCGCGACGACCTCGCCACATTCTTCCGGCAGTCGCGGCTCGAGTTCTTCGGCAAGCAGGCTGAGAAGGGGCAACAAGTGCCTGCGCATGCAGATCGAAGCTGGCTGATCGAGTTCTGCCGGCGTTGCCGCGATGCCGAGAGGGGCTCCCTATGAGCTTCGACCATCCCTGGCTGCTATGGCTGTTGCCGCTGTCCGTGCTGCCGCTTCTGGCGCGGTCGGGCGGCGCGCTCGACAACACCTGGGCGACGCTCATGCCCCGGGACCGGGCGTCCGAACTGCTGGGATGGGCGCTGCGCATCGTCGGCGTCCTCGCGCTCGCTGCGCTCGGCATCGGCATGGCCGGCCCGTACTGGCCGGAGTACGACGTCGAGCGTATCGGCAAGGGTGCCGAGATCGTGCTGGTGCTCGATCGCAGCCGCAGCATGGACCAGGGCTTTGGCGGCGCGCGCCCCCCGGGCGCGGCGGCGAAAGGCACCGGCCCGGAAGCGATCGACTACTACATGACCCAGGTCAGGACGCGCGAGTCCAAGGGCAAGGTTGCGCGGCAATTGCTGTCCGAGTTCATCGCCAAGCGCCAGGAAGACCGGTTCGGCATGATCGTCTTCAGCACCTTGCCGATCCGGGTGCTGGAGTTCACGCAGAAGAACGAAGCGATCCAGGCCGCCATCGTGGCCGGCGACGTGGGCCGCGGCCTTTCGGAGACCAACATCGGCCTCGCGATGCAATCGGCGCTGTCGTCCTTCGTCGATCGGCCCTACACCGGCTCGCGCATCGTCATGCTGGTGTCCGACGGCGGTGACCGGCTCGACCCGCCTTCCCGCGAGCGCATCGCCTATTTGGCGCGCAAGCACCGCGTCGCGATCTACTGGATCTACCTTCGCTCCGCCAACAGTCCGGGGCTGGTCCTGGAAAAAGGCGAAGCGGCGGAGAACGTCGACGCTGTGCCCGAATACGCGCTGCATCGCTTCTTCGAGTCTCTCGGAACGTCGTACCGCGCCTACGAGGCCAGCGATCCCGAAGCGCTGAAGAAGGCCATCGAGGCGGTCAATCTTCTCGAGAACCTGCCGATCACCTACCTCGACACCGTGCCCCGGCGCGACCTGTCCGGAGCGGTGTTCGGTGTTGCCTTCGGCTGCCTCCTGCTGCTGCTCGCAGCGAACCTGGCGGAGGTCCGGCGATGGGCATGAACCCGCAGCGACGCACGCGCGCAGTGCTGGGCCTGCTCGCGGTCATTGCCGTCATGGCGGCGATCGACGGCGCGTTGACGTGGCGCCAGCATCTGTGGAACGAATCGATCGTGTCGGGCCCGTTGCCGGCCGAGACCCAGGACGTCCCACCGCAAGTGCGGTTCGCGCAGGCCTTTGCGCAGGCCGAAAGCGGCGCCGACGAAGCGGCCCTGCATCTCTATCGCAGCCTCGAAGACGATTCGGCGCTCGGCCTGGCCGCGCACTACAACAGCGCCAACCTGCTGATGCGCCAGGCGGTGGTGGTGCAAGCCGGCACCGAACCCGGCAAGGCGATCGCGCTGATCGAGTTGGCCAAGGAGGGCTACCGCGACGTGTTGCGCGTCGATCCGCGGCACTGGGACGCGCGCTACAACCTGGAGCGCGCCCAGCGGCTGCTCCCCGATCCCGACGAGATGGACGCTGCGCCACCGGAAAACCGGCGCGACTCCGAACGCGCGGCCACCACGGTGCGCGGCCATTCGCCCGGCCTGCCATGACGCCCTGGCACCGCTTGCGCGCCTCGTGGCGGCACAGCACCGACCGTTGGCTGCTTTCGCTGGCGGCGCTGGCGCTGGCTGCCAGCCTGCTCGATCCGGCTGTGGTGATGGAGCGTTCGTTGTTCGATCACGTGGTCGTGCTCGACGTGACCCAGAGCATGAATGTCACGGACGCGGACATCGACGGCCGACCCGCTTCACGACTCGACGCTGCCAAGCACGCCTTGCGTCAATCGCTGCTGCGATTGCCGTGCGGCTCGAAGGTGGGCTGGGCGATCTTCACCGAATACCGTTCACTGTTGCTGCTCGCACCGATCGAGGTGTGCGCCAACCTGAGCGAGTTGCGTTCGACCCTGGCGCAGATCGACTCGCGCATGGCCTGGTCGGGCAACAGCGAGATCGCCAAGGGATTGCACAGTGCGATCGACATCGCAAGGCACTTGCCGGACAAGCCATCGCTGGTGTTCATCACCGACGGGCAGGAGGCGCCGCCGCTGAACCCGCACTACCGCCCGTCTTTCGACGACAAGCCAGGCGACGTGCAAGGGCTGATCGTGGGCGTCGGTGACCTGCTGCCGTCGCCGATCCCGAAGACCGATCCGGAGGGCCGGCCGCTCGGCTTCTGGCGCGCCGATGAAGTGGCGCAGACCGATCTGCGCAGCCAGGGGCGCGGCGCGAGCGTGCGTGGCGAGGTGCTGGTGGACGAGTCGGCGGGTTCGGCCGCGCCCATGCTTGGCGCCACGCCGGGATTGGAGCACCTGTCGTCATTGCGCGAAAGCTATCTGCGCTTGCTTGCGGGCGAGCAGGGCCTGGCGTTTGTTCGCCTGCAATCGCGCGAACGGCTGGCGGAAGCATTGATGTCGCCCGCGCTCGCCAGGCCGGCGCCTGTTCGTACCGGTGGGCGCGTCCTCCTGGCGGGACTGGCGTTCTGTCTGCTGCTGGTGCGCTATGCGGTCCCGTGGTTGCGGAAGACCAAGGTGTTGAAGAAATAGAACTCGGCGTCCAACGCCCACTGGATGTTCGAAGACTGGCGAAACCCGTGCTGCTCGCCCGCGAAGAGCACGTACTGCGCGGTGATCCCTTTCCGGCGCAGCGCCGTGACCATCAACTCGGTCTGGCTGGGCGGGACGATCTTGTCTTCGGCACCCTGAAAGAACGCGACCGGCGCCGACAGCCGGTCGGCGTTGCGAACCGGCGAACGGTCGAGATAGGCCTTGCGATCCGTGTACGGCGCGATCAGCCAATCCAGATAGCGGGATTCGAACTTGTGCGTGTCGCGGGCCAGCGCGTCCGGATCGCTGACCCCGTAGTGACTTCCGCCCGCCCTGAACATGCCGCGAACCGCGGGATCCGCGCAGGTCAGGCAAGTCAGGGTCGTGAATCCGCCGGCACTGCTGCCGGTAATGACCGTTCGCGTCGCATCGACCCATTGCCTGTCGATCAAGTACCGGGCGGCGGCGGCGCAGTCGTCGGCATCCACGATGCCCCACATCCCCTGCAAGCGTTCGCGGTAGGCGCGTCCGTAACCGGTGCTGCCGCCGTAGTCGACATCGACGACCGCGATGCCCCGGCTGGTCCAGAACTGCGTGCGCAAGTCGAGCGTGCGCGAGGCCGACGAAGTGGGTCCGCCATGGCACTTGACCAGGAGCGGCGGCAGTTTTCCGTCGGGTGCGATGTGGTCGGCGTTCATCGGAGGGTAGAACAACCCGAACGCCGTCTGTCCGCCGGGTGTCGGAAACTCGACCGGCTGAGGGATGGAGAAATGCCTGTTCGTTGCGGGGTCGTCTGCGACGGTCGTGGACTTCCGGATCGTGGTGATCTTTCCGCTGTGCGCGTCCAGCACAACGATCGAACCCGGAATGGTTGGCCCCCCAGCCTTGAAGGCCACCTTCGAGCCTTGCGCCCGCACCGACGAGAATTCGGTGAAAGGCAGGTTCACTTCCGTCAGCTTGCCGCTTGCGAGTTCAAGCAGAGCAAGCTTGCCAACTCCGCCTTCGATGTATGTGCATATCGCCTCGCTCGCCGACAGGAAGGCGTATGTCGACATCCCGAAATTCCATTGCGCCCGACCGAACTCCGCCGCCCTCGGGCAGACATTGACGGAGACGCCGTGGGCTTCCGATCGATGGATGTTCCACCAGCCTGAGCGATCGGACACGAAATGGAGCACGCCATCCGGTGCCCATTCCGGTTGGAACACGGACTCTGTCGGACCGCCTGCGATCCTGATCGGGTTCTCCACGCCAACCCCGGTGAAGTCCGCGACCCATAGTTCGGTTCCCACCCAGGGCATGTGGGGGTGGTTCCACGACAGCCAGGCCAGGCGCCGGCCATCCGGACTGAGCCGTGGCGACGCGTAGAAGTCATTTCCCTCTACCAGTACGGTCCCGGCGCCGCCTGAATGCAGGTCCAGGACCACGATGGTGTTGACGGCCTCCTTGCCTGGAATCCGATGATCCTCTCGGACACCGATCCAGAGATGGCGAGAGGCGTTGATCTGGCCGTCAGCGTATCGAAGTCCTGCGTCTGGCTGGCCCGGGGCAGGGGCTGGGGTCAGCGGTACAGGGCTGCCGTCGTTGCCTTCGAGTCGATACAGCCGCTGGTCCTTGAAGTTGCTGAAGTAGCTGACCCCTCCGGAAACAACGACCCCGGCACCGCCGTACTCGTGCACCCGCGTGCGCGCGGAAAAAGGCTCCGGCGTGACATCCATGGCCGTCCCGTCGGCGCTGTGTCGAACCAGCACGCGGCGTCCGGCCTCTTGCGGCCGGCCTTCGACCCAGTACACATCGGTGCCGTCGAGCAGCACATCGACGAGGTCGATCATGGCCGTCGCGACGAGTTCGGACGTGATGGGGGATGTCCAGTTGCCGAAGGGCGTTGTCGTCGGGCGGGGCATGGGACACCTCAGGTGCGCGAACGACGGGTCGGCCCGAAGTCGACCGGCAGGCTTCCTTCGGTCTTCACTTCCCGCAGCACGATCGCCGAGCGCACGTGGGTGACGCCGGCCTGTTCGAACAAGGTGGTGTGCAGGAATTTCTCGTAGTGCTTGATGTCCGGCACCAGCACCGTGAGGATGTAGTCGGCCGGGCCGGTGGCCGACACGCAGCGCACGATCTCGGGGCTCACTTCGACCGCCTTCTCGAAGTCGCGCACCTTCGACTCGTTGTGTCGGTCGAGATTCACTTCCGTCACCGCTGCGATATTGAGACCCACCTTCTCGCGGTCGACCACGACGGTGTAGCCGCGGATCACGCCCGCGGTTTCCATCTCCTTGATGCGGCGCCAGCAGGGCGTGGACGACAGTCCCACCTTGTCGGCAATCTGCTGCACCGTCTGCCGCGCGTCGCGCTGCAGTTCGAGCAGGATCTGCAACGAGTAGTTATCCAGGGGAATGGAATCGTCATTCATGGGCATTTGCGAGAACAATATTCTCTGATCTAGGGTCAGTTCGGGCCAATTGCAGAGAATATTCCTCCTGCAAGCGAAGAACAATCCCCGGATGAATTCATTCGCGACCCCTTCTCCCGTCCAGCGCCCCACGTACCAGCTTTCCGACAGCCTTTGGGCGCGATCCGGCGCCGTTTTCCTGACCGGAACGCAGGCCCTGGTGCGCGTGCTTCTGATGCAGCGCCAGCGCGATGCGGACCGTGGGTTGGACACCCAGGGCTTCGTCAGCGGCTACCGCGGCTCGCCGCTCGGGATGGTCGACCAGGCGATCTGGAAGGCCGGTGCGGGCTTCAAGGATGCGGGCATCCGCTTCGTGCCTGCGATCAACGAGGAGCTTGCGGCGACGCAGGTGCTGGGCACGCAACGCGTGGAGTCGGACCCCGAACGCAGCGTCGAGGGCGTGTTCGCGATGTGGTACGGCAAGGGCCCGGGCGTGGACCGCGCCGGCGATGCGCTCAAGCATGGCAATGCCTATGGCTCGTCGCCGCACGGCGGTGTGCTTGTGGTGGCGGGCGACGATCACGGCTGCGTCTCTTCGTCGATGCCGCATCAAAGCGACCATGCTTTCGTCGCCTGGAGCATGCCGGTCATGCAACCGGCTTGCGTGGCCGAGTACCTGGAATTCGGCCTGTACGGCTACGAACTCTCGCGCTTCTCGGGCGCGTGGGTCGGCATGGCGGCGCTGTCCGAAGTGGTCGAGAGCGCGGGCACGGTGGACCTCGACCTGATCGAATCGCACGTCGCCGCCTGGGCCGATGCCGACACGGTGCGCGCCGCCACCGGTCATCGCGCGCCCATCGACGGGTTGCACTACCGCTGGCCCGACCTGCCTTCGCTGCGCATCGAATCGCGCCTGGCCGACAAGCTGGAGGCCGTGGCTGCCTTCGCGCGCGTCAACAGCATCGACCGCCACGTGATCGAGAGCCCGCATGCGAAGGTGGGCATCGTGACCTGCGGCAAGGCGCACTACGACCTGATGGAAGTGCTGCGCCGTCTCGAAGTGACGCCGGAGAGTCTCGCGCGCGTCGGGGTCAGGCTCTACAAGGTGGGGCTGAGCTTTCCGATCGAGCAGACGCGCGTCAAGGCCTTCGCGCAGGGCCTCGACGAGATCCTGATCGTCGAGGAGAAGGGCGCGATCGTCGAGAGCCAGTTGCGCGACCTTTTCTACAACGCGCCTCCTGGTACGCGACCCGCGTTGGTCGGCAAGCACGACCGCGAAGGCCGGCCGCTGGTATCGGCGCTCGGCGAGTTGCGGCCATCGCGGCTGATCGAACTGGTAGCCCACTGGCTGTCGGTGCACTTTCCCGACAACGCCGACCTTGGCGACCACTTCCAGCACGTCCGCGATTTCACGCCGCCGGAACTGCTGAGCAATGACGGCGATTCGGTCAAGCGCCTGCCGTACTTCTGCGCCGGCTGCCCGCACAACACCAGCACCAAGGTGCCCGAGGGCTCGACCGCGCGCGCCGGCATCGGCTGCCACTTCATGGCCAACTGGATGGACCGCAGCACCGCAGGGCTGATCCAGATGGGCGGCGAGGGCGTCGACTGGGTCTCGCACTCGATGTTCACGCGCACCCCGCACGTCTTCCAGAACCTCGGCGACGGCACGTACTACCACTCGGGCTATCTCGCGATCCGCCAGGCGGTCGCGGCCAAGGCGACGCTGACCTACAAGATCCTGTTCAACGACGCTGTCGCGATGACCGGCGGACAGCCGGTCGACGGCATCATCAGCGTCGACGCCATCGCGCGACAGGTCGAATCGGAAGGCGTGAAGCAGGTGGTCGTCGTCAGTGACGCGATCGAGAAGTACGCGCAGATCAAGGGCAAGTTCCCGGCCGGCACCGAGTTCCATGACCGAAGCGAACTCGATGCGGTACAGCGCCGCCTGCGCGAGATCCCCGGTGTGACGGTGCTGATCTACGAGCAGACCTGCGCGGCCGAGAAGCGCCGGCGCCGCAAGAAGGGCGAGTTGGTCGATCCGCCCAAGCGCCTCTTCATCAACGAGGCGGTGTGCGAAGGCTGCGGCGATTGCAGCGTGCAGAGCAACTGCGTGGCGGTGCTGCCGCATGAAACCGATCTGGGTCGCAAGCGCAAGATCGACCAGACGAGTTGCAACAAGGACTACTCCTGCGCGAAGGGCTTCTGCCCCAGCTTCGTCGGCGTCACCGGCGGCGCGCTGCGCAAGAAGAGCGGCGCGCTGGCCGCGGGCCGCGATGCCTTCCTGCAGCATGTGGCGGCATTGCCGCTGCCGGCGCCACGCACATGGGACGCGCCCTATGACCTGCTCGTCACCGGCGTCGGCGGCACCGGCGTGGTGACTGTCGGGGCGGTGATCGCGATGGCCGCGCACCTCGAAGGCAAGTCGGCGAGCGTGCTGGACTTCATGGGCTTCGCGCAGAAGGGTGGGGCGGTGCTGAGCTTCGTGCGCCTGGCCGATACGCCGGAGCGACTGAACCAGGTGCGCATCGACACCCAGCAGGCCGATGCGATCCTGGCGTGCGACATCGTCGTGGGCGCTTCGCCCGATGCGCTGCAGACCGTGCGGCACGGACGCACCCGCATCCTCGCGAACACGCACGAGATCCCCGTGGCCGAGTCGCTGCGCAATCCGGACGCCGATCTCAAGGCCGAACTGCTGCTGGAGAAGATGCGCTTCGTCGCGGGCAGGAGCCAGGTCGAGACCTTCGATGCGCAGACGCTGGCGGAGGAATTCCTCGGCGACACGCTGGCGTCGAACATCCTCGCCACCGGCTATGCGTGGCAGCGCGGGCTGGTCCCGCTGAGCCTGGAGGCGGTGACGCGCGCGATCGAACTCAACGGCGTCGCAGTCGCTGCGAACCTCATGGCCTTCTCGCTCGGCCGGCTCGCTGCGGGCGCGCCGCAGGCCGTCGAGGGCTTGCGCAACGCCACGGCAAGCAGCGTGCAGGACGAATCGCTGGAAGCCCTGATCGCTCGCGGGCGCAAGCACCTTGCCGGCTACCAGAACGCAGCCTGGGCGCAGCGCTTCGAGGCGCGCGTACGCGTCTTGCAGCAGCGCGAAGCGGCACTCGGCGGCGGCGATCCGAGCTTTCCGGTCACGCGCAACGCGACGCTCAGCCTGCTCAAGCTCATGAGCTACAAGGACGAGTACGAGGTCGCGCGCCTCTACAGCGACGGCAGCTTCCGCGAGAGGCTCGCGGATCAGTTCGAAGGCGACATCAAGCTTGAATTCCACATGGCTCCGCCTTTCCTGTCGCGGCCGAAGAACGGACAGCCGCCCGTCAAGATCCGACTCGGCGCCTGGATGATGCCGGCCATGAAGTGGCTCGCCCATGGCAAGCGCTTGCGCGGCACGGCCTTCGACGTGTTCGGCCACACGGCGGAACGTCGGCTGGAGCGCTCGCTGATCGGGCAGTTCGATGCACGGCTGGACGAGTTGATGGCCGAACTGTCGCCCGACAACCAGAAGCTCGCGGCGCAGATCGCTGCAGTGCCGCTGACGATTCGCGGCTACGGCCATGTGAAGCTGGCCAATCTCGCACTGGCGCGTGGCCGCGAAGCGGAGTTGATGCATCGCTTCTCGCCCGGTCGCTACCCGAGGCCGGCGACGGAAGCGAAGGCCGGGCAGATTCGCGGGATCTCGGTTGTCGCGACGCACTGAGGACGGCGCCTCGGAAGTAGGATGGCTCCCGACCACCCGTTCTGAGGAGTCCCTTCAATGACCGACCGCCTCCGCTCGATCGCCGCAACCGTGGAAAGGATCACGGGGGCGTTTCTGCTGTGCCTCTTGGCCGGGTGCTCAACCACCGACACCCGTCCTCCTCGTCAATTCGGACCCTGCCAGACGGACCCGGGTTCGTTCGCGTGCCAAGTGGACCGATATTCGCGGGCCGGGATGTGACGCCTGCATCAAGAGGGCCTGCTTTATGGCCTCGGGTCGAGCGCAGAGAAGATGGCGATGGCCAGCAGGATGACGATTGCCGTGATGGCGATGATCTTGAGCTTGCTCACGGTGGCGTCTCCTCCTTTTTGGGATTCTTCGCCTTGTCCTTGTAGTCCATGACGGCCGCTGTGACATGCGGATTCTCCCTCTCCTCAAATTTGATGAGGGCTCCGTTTGGCGTCGACAGAGCGCAGCCCAGCGGAATTTCCGGGCGCATACAACGGCCAGCCCAGAGTGCGCGACAGTCTTCCACGCGCGCGAGAATTCTGTCGTGAGCCCGAGGCGGAGGACGCGTCTGCAGTAGTCTTCGAGAGCGCAGTGTTTTCATCGAAAGGAACTGCCATGGAAGAACGTCCCCCGCTCCCGCCGTTCACCCTCGAATCCGCCACGCAGAAAGTTCGGCTGGCGGAGGACGGATGGAACACGCGTGACCCCTCTCGTGTCGCCCTTGCTTACAGCCTGGACACCCGCTGGCGCAACCGCGCCGAGATCTTCCAGGGGCGCGCAGCGGCGCAGGCCATGCTGGAACGCAAGTGGGCGCGCGAACTCGAGTACCGCCTCATCAAGGAACTGTGGGCCTTTGGCGGAAACCGAATCGCCGTCCGATTCGCATACGAATGGCACGACGACTCGATGAACTGGTTTCGAAGCTACGGCAACGAGAACTGGGAGTTCAACGCGGACGGCCTGATGGCGTGGCGACATGCCAGCATCAACGACCTGCCCATCAAGGGGTCCGAACGGAAATTCCACTGGCCGCTCGGCCGACGCCCGGATGAACACCCTGGCTTGAGCGATCTGGGGCTTTGATGAATGGCCTGCCCGGAGGGGATCGAACCCCCGACAACCTGCTTAGAAGGCAGGTGCTCTATCCAACTGAGCTACGGGCAGCGAGTGTGCTGCGGGGATTTTACGGTGCTGTTCGGGTCCCGCTGAATCTCACACCACCATCGGCACGGCGGCCCCGTCCATCGACAGGATCGCGCCCGAGATATAGCTCGCGCTCGGCGATGCGAGAAAAACCACCGCGTTGGCAATGTCCTCCGGCTTGGCCAGCCGGCCGAGCGGCATGCGCGCCTCGGCGTCGCGAAGCACTTCGGCTTCGGTCAGCTTGCGCAGGCGCGCATCGGCTGCAATGCCTTCGGCCATGCGATCAGTCAGCGTCAGCGCGGGATTGACTGCGTTCACGCGAACGCCGCGCGGCCCGTAGGCGGCGGCGAGGCCGGCGGTGGCCAGCATCAGCGCGGCATTGGCAGCGCCGCCCGCAAGATGGGTGGGCGTGGCCACCTTGCCGCCCATGCCGATGACGTTGACGATCGCGCCGGAGCCGCGCTCGCCCATTCGCTTGATGACGGGGTCCATCACGTTCACATAGGTGAAGAACTTCGCCTGCATCGCGTCGTGCCAGGTCTGCGGCTGAAGTTCGTCGAAAGGTGTCCGGCGTGCGGCACCGGCGGAGTTCACCAGGATGTCGATCGGGCCCGATTCGGCCTGCACCGCGTCGATCATGTTCAAGGCCGCACGCGCGTCGCCGAGGTCCGCGCAATAGCCGCCGACCGCGTGCCCCGCCGAACGCATCTGCGCGGCTGCGGCGTCGAGGTGCGCCGGCGTTCGTCCTGCAAGACTGACGCGCGCACCTTCCTGCAGGAAGGCTCGCGCACACGCCAGGCCGATGCCGCGGCTGCCGCCGGTGATGAGCACATGCTTGCCGGTCAATTGAAGATCCATGTCGCCTCCGATGGTCAAGAAGGCGGAATTGTGAATGCGTCAGCGACGGCGTGCGCGAGGGCGGGAGTTTGGCCGATACTCCTTTCCGTTCCGTGGGCTAGTCTGGAAGCGGGTCTCCGGCTGCCGCGAGCGTTGATGTTTTGGAGTTTCGAATGAAGTTTGCCTTGGTTCTTGCCGCCGTCTTGTTGGCCGGATGCTCTCAATTCGGAAAGGTGTCGGGCACCGCGATGAACGATCCGCAGGTGGGCAGCTACTGCGAAGCACCCGTTGCCGGCGCCTGCCTCGGGTGCAACATTTCGTGCCCTGCCAATGCGCGGGCGAGCTGCAGGGCCGGCGCCACGACCGCCAGCGCCGGCAATGCGCTCGGCGCGTGCACGCGCGGTGCGGTCTGCGAGTGCCGCTAGCAGCGTACATGGGCCCTGATCATGGCGATCCTTGTCGGCACCGCTTCATGGACTGACAAGACGCTGATCGATTGCGGGCGCTTCTACCCGAAGGAAGCAAAGACGCCCGAGGCGCGGCTGCGCTTCTATTCGTCCATCTTTCCGCTCGTCGAGGTGGACAGCAGCTACTACGGCATCCCGGCGCCCACCACCGTGTTCAATTGGGCCGAGCGCACGCCGGAGAACTTCGTTTTCAACGTCAAGGCGTTCCGACTCTTCACGGGTCACCAGACAGATCCGAAGGTGCTGCACAAGGACATCAAGGAGGCACTCGGTTCGACCAAGACGCTGCACTACCGCAGCACGCCGCCGGAGATACGCACCGAGCTATGGAGACGGTTCATCGACGCGATCCTGCCGCTCAAGGAAGCCGGCAAGCTCGGCCTGGTCCACTTCCAGTTCCCGCCCTGGCTGATGTGCAACCAGGAGGGGTTTGCGCACGTCGAGCATTGCGTCGAACAGATGGCGGGGCACACGGTCAGCGTCGAGTTCCGCCACGCGTCGTGGTTCGATGAGTCGCATCGCGTCGGCACCATCGACTTCCTGCGGGAACTGCGCGCCGTGCACACCGTGGTCGACGGACCTCAGGGCTTCGCGAACAGCGTTCCCTTGCTGGCCGAGACCACGAACCCGGACTACGCATTGGTGCGGCTGCACGGCCGCAACGTCGACACCTACAACGCCAAGGGCGCAAGCTCGGCGGCGGAGCGCTTCGACTACGACTACCCGGACCAGGAATTGCGCGAAATCATGGTGGAGGTCATCCGGCTGGCCTACAAGGTGCGCAACACGCACCTGATCTTCAACAATTGCGATGAAGACAAAGGCCAGCGCAATGGCATCACGTTCATGAAGATGCTGCTGGCGCATGGGTGAAGGCGCTTCGCCTCGGCGGACGTTGTGCGAGCTTGCCAATCGGTTCGCGCGGGCCTATAAGAATCAGCGGCGAACCGCAGCCAGGAGGCCACATGTCGGACGATCTGAGCAATTTCAAACCGCTGGACCCGGGTCGCATCAATACCCACGATCCGGTCGAACTCAAGTATTGGTGTGAACAGCTCCACTGCACTGAGTCAGAGCTCCAAGGCGCCTTGTCTAAGGTCGGAGATCACGTCACCGTGGTGCGTGAGCATCTGGGATCGCATGGGTGACTGAGGATGTCTGGGGCCGACCAGGACAAACCGGCCTCTGTAAACGAAAAGAAGACGACGGCTGAGTCGCTCATGCGCCTATAGACGCGCCTGGAGTGGCGCCTTGTGCTCGCGCACTTTTGCTATGAAGTACTCAGCTTTCAGGCCGTTGTCGCTGATGGTCTGAATGCGGCGAAGGTCCACGATCAACACGTCGCCCTTGCCGAACCGCTGCTCTCCTGATTCGATTTTCGCTAGAAAGTCGACATCGATGATTTCCGCGAAGAACGAGGTGCTTCCATCATTGAATCGCCACTTGTTGCCGTCCTTGAATACGGCCGACTCGATCTGAAGAACGGCGTGTTCCGAGAGGCTATCGGAAACGACATCGGTGTTGCTCGCAGCAATCTCGAAGTACGGAACTTCGACGTTAGTGATGACGGTCTCTGTTTGACCATCGCGGCCGCACGCAAAGAGGTCAACCCCTTCGCGCTCCAGCGGCTTCAAAACCTTTGCGAGCGATTGTCGGACGATTCTGCTTTGGTACAACCTGCCGGCGACAAGGTCGACTTCGAATGATTCCTTCACTTCGAATCCGACCACCTCGAAGATCGTTTTGTCACCATCAAACCGGATGGACGAAGGTTTGCGACCCCGAAGCCATTTGATCAGGCCGATCAGGCCACCTCCGCCCGCCGTGACAAGGCCGAGGCCTCCCAGGATTGCCAATAGATTCGCGGCCGCAGTCGCCGCTGGCCCGGACAGCATCGACACAAGTTGCTGGGCGATTGTCTGAACCGCGATCAGGTCTACCCCAAAGGATCCGCCCTTGAAATTGCCCTGGACATTGACACGTACCTCCGAGGCATCCGGAAAGGCCGCCTTGTTTGCCTCTTCCAGCAGATTCGAGAAAGCGATCAGAGCCGGCGCCAACTCGCGGACGTCCATCTGGTAGTTCTGCAGGGCCGGGCCGTCATACTTGATCGAGAAGTGCACTGATGCGGTCATATCGGTCATGAAGGTATCACCTTTTGTGGCGTGCAGACGTCTGCGCGGACGCTGCGACAAGAGAAGAGCCGGCTCAGGGCGGGCGCTTGGCTCCGACTGGCGCGGAGTAGATATCAGGTGGTCCGATATGGAAATGAGACGTGTCGGAAAGTCTCTGAAGCAACATGCGACCGAAGGCGCGCCCTATCGGCCGTCAGCGGGGTTTGGTCTCACGCTGGGTTCGAGCGATCGCCGCAACCACGGCGGGCTCCATGACAGGCGTTTGCAAATCTCGTTGATCCTCGGCGGTCACGAGCGCGGCCAGCATGGTGGCTGCTGTGGGACAACTGCGAACTTGCCCAGGGGTGCGCATGCAAACCAGGAGGGGGCGCATCAGGGCAGATCGGATTCGCTCGTTGCCCTTAAGAATCTCTCATCTGTTTGAAACAGTGCCTCGAAACGAGAAATGCCGGCAATGGGCTAACCCATTGCCGGCATTCACATTTCAATGGTCGGGGCGAAAGGATTCGAACCTTCGACCCTCTGGTCCCAAACCAGATGCGCTACCAGGCTGCGCTACACCCCGACGAGCCTGCGATTCTAACCCGGCGGAAGGCGCTCTTTGGTTTTTTGCGTTCAGCGACGTTGATATTGCGATTTGCCAAACAGGATTTCCCGTTCCTTGTCGCCCGTGATGGGTGTGCGCAGATCGGCGAGAACCTTGACGCCGCGCTGCACCGCGGGGCGGGCCGCGATGCCGTCGAACCATTGCTTGAGATGCGGATAGTCGGTGAGCACGATGCCCTGGTTCTCCCAGCTCCGAAGCCACGGAAAGATCGCGATGTCGGCAATCGAATAGGTGTCGCCCGCGATGAACTTGTTCGACGAGAGCTGCTTGTCGATGACGCCGTAGATGCGCTTGGCTTCGTTCGAATAGCGGTCGATCGCATACGCGATCTTCTCCGGGGCGTAGTTGCGAAAGTGATGCGCCTGGCCGAGCATCGGACCGACGCTGCCCATCTGGAATATCAACCACTGGAGCACCGCATAGCGGCTACGGTCATCAGTGGGAAGGAACTTGCCGGTCTTGCCCGCGAGGTAGACCAGGATCGCCCCGGATTCGAACAGCGAGATCGGCTTGCCGTCCGGCCCTTCAGGGTCGGTGATGGCGGGGATCTTGTTGTTGGGGCTGATCTTCAGGAAGGCCGGTTCGAACTGGTCGCCCTTGCCGATGTTGACCGGGTGTGCGCGATAGGGGAGGCCGCATTCCTCCAGCATGATGTGAACCTTGTGGCCGTTGGGCGTGGCCCAGGAATAGGCGTCGATGGGTGCTTGGGGCATGTCTCTGGATTCCGTGTGTGGTGACAAGGCCGGCCAGCATAGCCCTCGGCGGCACTTCGTGCAGGGCAGGGCCTTAGCCGACCTGCTCGTCGTGCGCGTAGCACCACATCCAGTCTTCGCCGCGCTCGAGCGACGCCACGACCGGGTGTCCGGTTGCCCTGTAGTGCCGGGTTGCGTGCCGGTTCTTGGACGAGTCGCAGCAGCCTACATGGCCGCAATGCACGCACAGGCGCAGGTGGACCCACTCGTCGCCCATCGCGAGGCATTCCTCGCATCCCGCCGATTTGGGCGGAACGATGACGTTGGGAACGTGGGAGCAGGGGTAGATGCTCGACATCGGCGTTTCCTCGCGGTTCAGGGCTTCGAGTATTGGATGCGCGTCAGGCCACGGCCGCCGACGACGCCAGGTGTTGATGGATGAGTGCAACGACCGCCGCGCCTTCGCCGATGGCACCGCCCACGCGCTTGACGGAGCCCGAACGCACATCGCCGATCGCGAAGACGCCCGGCACGCTGGATTCGAGCGGGGCCGCCACCTTCGCCGGAAAGCCGCCGCGCGCCGCAGAGCCGGTCAGCACGAAGCCGTGCTTGTCGAGCGCGACGCCGCAGCCTTCGAGCCAGTCCGTCTCCGGCACCGCGCCGATGAAAAGAAAGATGTTCCGCGCCGGGCAATCCTGCTGCTGGCCGCTGCGGCGGTCGCGCCACGTCGCACCGTTCAGGCCGGTCGATGGTTCACCGTGCAATTGCATCAGTTCTGTATGCGGACGCAGCGCGATGTTGGGCGTGGCCTCGATGCGGTCGATCAGGTAGCGCGACATGGTGGCCGCCAGCGAGGGGCCGCGCACCAGCACATTGACCTTGGCAGCGTGCTGCGAAAGAAAAACCGCGGCCTGGCCCGCCGAGTTGCCGCCGCCGACCAGGGCGACCTCTTGTTGACTGCAGAGCTTGGCCTCCAGCGCCGAGGCCCAGTACCAGATGCCTCGTCCCTCGAACTCGGACAGGCGCGGCACATCAGGACGGCGATAGCGCGCGCCGCTGGCGATCACCAGCGTCTTCGATCGGAGCTTTCGGCCGTCGACGAGTTGGACTGAGATTTCGCCATGTGACTCCGCGCGGGTGCAATCGAGGGAAGCAACCTCGGCCGGGATCAGCATCTCGACGCCGAATTTCTGCGCCTGCACGTAGGCGCGGCCGGCGAGGGCGCCGCCGGAGATGCCGGTCGGGAATCCGAGGTAATTCTCGATGCGCGCACTGGCGCCCGCCTGTCCGCCAAAGAAGCGACAGTCGACGACGATGACGCGCAAACCTTCCGATGCGGCGTAGACCGCGGTTGCCAGCCCTGCGGGCCCGGCACCGACCACCAGCACATCGAACAGATCCTCATGCTCGATGGTGTCGACCATGCCGAGGCAGCGAGCCAATGCGTTCTCCGTTGGATTGGCCATGACGGAGCCGTTGGGGCAGACAACCAGCAGGTCGACCTCGCCATATTGTTCGAGCAGCGCGGCCGCGTCGGCGTCTTGCGTGGCGTCGACCACATGGTAGGGATGGCCGTTGCGGCCGAGGAAGTTCTGGATCCGCAACACTTCGGCGGATTGCGGTGGTCCGATCAATACCGGGCCACTCGCGCCCGATTCGATCAGCGCGACGCGCCGCAGGATCATGGCCCGGACCAGCCGTTCGCCAAGGTCGGCCTCCGCAATGATCAGGGCGCGCAACTGGTCGGGCGGCACCAGCAGTGTCTCGACGTCGACTTCGGCATGTCCGTCGACCAGCGCCGGGCGGCCCGAAAGCTGCGCGACTTCGGCAAGAAACTGGCCCGGCCCCTGTCGTTCGATCGGCACGATACGGCCGAGACCGTCGCGCTGGCTGATCGCCACCACGCCGTCGAGCACGACGAACATGCCCGGGCCGGGCTCCCCGGCCTTGAACAGGCAGGTGCCGGCCGCATACCGCCTGACGCTGCCAAAGCGCCTGATGCGCCCGATCTCCTGGGCAGTCAGCAGGGGAAACATCTGATGGCGTCGGGTTTCGACCTCGACCCTGGTTTCGTTGGCCATGAAATCTCCGTTGGGCGAATCTTCGGCATTAAACGATGAAGCGGCGGGATTCGCGCAAGTCATGCAATTGCCACCGGAATGACACGCTTGTTTCACCGCATGTCCCGAGACTTCGTCGGCAGAAAGGGACCCGCATGAAAGAACTGCCCACACCGACTTTTCCGTTCTCTCAACTGGGCCTGCGTGCGGCCCTCTGGCCGACGCCCGGCGCGGCTCAGCGTCCTGCAGCAATCCCTGTGCCGAGTACTGCGCCGGCGAGCGAGCCCTCGGCGGGCGGCATCAGCGTCAGTTGGGCCCGTCATCAGGATGACGTTCGCGCGGCACAGCGCCTGCGCTATGAGGTTTTTGCCGGCGAGATGGGCGCGCGCCTCGCGACGCTGCTGGAAGGTCACGATATCGATCTTTTTGACGACTTTTGCGAGCATCTCCTGGTGCGTGACGATGCCACGCGCCGGGTGATCGGCACCTATCGTGTGCTCACGCCTGCCCAGGCGCGGCGCGTCGGCAGCACTTACAGCGACACTGAATTCGACCTGACCCGCCTGCGCGATCTGCGCGAGCGCATGGTGGAACTCGGCCGTAGCTGCGTTCACGCGGACCACCGGCAGGGCGGCGTAATCCTGGCGCTCTGGGGTGCGCTGGCGGCTTTCATGAACCGCAACAAACTGGACACCATGATCGGCTGCGCCAGTATTCCGATGTGGCATAACGGCGTGACCAGCGGCGACGCGGCCGCCAGCATCTGGCGCCAGCTCTCGGCGACCCACATGGCGCCCATTCAGTATCACGTCCAGCCACGCCTGCCGCTGCCGGTGCACCGGCTGGACGACGCCTTGGACATCGAGCCACCAGCGCTGATCAAGGGCTACCTTCGGCTGGGCGCCAAGGTCCTGGGGCCGCCAGCCTGGGATCCTGACTTCAATACGGCCGATTTGCCGATGCTGATGCGCATCGACGACCTGCCGCCGCGCTATCGCAAGCACTTTCTGGGTAACTAAGACAGGCAAACGAGGCCCGTCACGCCGTTGTCATGCAACTGTCACAAGCGGCGCGGAAACTGTCATGTTTTGGCTTATGGTTGATTCCGTGCCGGTTGTTCCAGAATTCCTCTCCATGCCGCCAGAAATCAGCGACAGCCTGACTGTTGCCGCGAAACCCGCGCTGACACTGCTCGACCGAGACCACAGCATCCTGGCGTTCAACGAGCGCGTACTCGACTGGGCGTATCGACCCGAAGTGCCGCTGATCGAGCGGCTTCGGTACTTGTGCATCGTCTCCTCCAACCTGGATGAGTTTTTCGAGGTCCGTGCCGCGCCACACCTGGGCGCCAGCGTGGCGGGCGAGCACAAGGGCAACTACAGCGTCGAATCCTTCGAGCGCTTGGCCGAGGCGGCGCACGCGCTCGTAGGTCGGCAGTATTCGCTCTACAACGACGAGCTCATCCCGGCCTTCGCGAGCTTGGGCATGCAGATCATTTCGCATGGGGAGCGCAATCCGGCACAGCGCAAATGGGTGCATGACTACTTCGAGCGCGAGGTCCGGCCGCTGCTGATCCCCGTCGGGCTGGACCCGGCGCATCCGTTTCCGCAAGTTGCCAACAAGTCGCTCAACTTCATCGTGCGGCTCAGCGGCAAGGACGCCTTCGGCCGCGAGAACCCGATCGCCATCGTGAAGGTGCCGCGGGTGCTGCCGCGCGTGATCCGCATGCCGGCCAAGGTGTCGGGCGGCAAGACCTTGTTCATCGCGCTGTCGAGCATCGTGCGGGCGCATCTGTCGAGCATGTTCCCGGGGCGGGAAGTCGGCGAGTTTTCCCAGTTCCGGGTGACGCGCCATTCCGATCTCGCCGTGGACGAGGAAGACGTCAAGAACCTGCGTACCGCGTTGCGCCAGGGCTTGCAGCATCGTCACTACGGCCAGGCCGTGCGCCTGGAGGTGTCGTCGAGCTGCGCCGAGTCGCTCGCTAGCTTCTTGTTGGCGCAGTTCAACCTGCCGGCGCAGGCCCTGTACCGCGTGCACGGGCCCGTCAACCTGGCCCGGCTGACGCAGCTGATCGATCTGCTCGACGAGCCGCAACTGAAGTTTCCGCCCTATCAGGCGTCCTACCCGGTCACGCTGTCGCCGGGGCAGTCCTTCTTCGACAGGCTGCAGCGCGGCGATGCGCTCATCCACCAGCCCTTCGAGAGCTTCGAGGGCGTGCTGGCCTTCTTGCGCGAGGCGGTGCAGGACCCGCAGGTCCTGGCGATCAAGCAGACCATCTACCGCACCGGCACCGACTCCAAGCTGATGGACCTGCTGCGCGAAGCCGTGCGCCGCGGCAAGGAAGTGACCGTGATCGTGGAACTCAAGGCGCGTTTCGACGAAGAGGCCAACATCAACTGGGCGGAGATGCTCGAATCGATCGGCGCGCAGGTCGTGTACGGCGTCGTCGGCCTGAAGACGCACGCCAAGATGCTGCTGGTCACGCGCCGCGAAGGCAAGCAGATGCGCCGCTACGGGCATCTGTCGACCGGCAACTACAACCCGCGCACCGCGGCGCTCTACACCGACATCAGCCATCTGACGGCCGACCCGCTGCTGACGGCGGACATGGAAGCCGTCTTCGTCCACATGGCCAGCCAGAGCCGCCTGCCGAAGCTCCACCGCATGTGGGTGGCGCCGTTCGACATGCATCGCAACCTGATCGCACGCATCGACGCGCTGGGTGCGGCGTCGGCGGCCGGCGAACCCACGCGCATCGTCGCGAAGATGAACGCGCTGACCGACGAGGACCTGATCGCTGCGTTGGTCAGGGCGGGGCAGAAGGGCGTGAAGATCGATCTCATCGTTCGCGGCGCCTGCACGCTGCCGGCGCGGGTGCCGGGCCTGACCGACAACATCCGCGTGCGCTCGGTGATCGGCCGCTTCCTGGAGCATTCGCGCGTTTTCTATTTCCGGCAGTCGCACGACGAATCGCTCTATTTGTCGAGTGCCGACTGGATGAACCGCAACATGATGCGGCGCCTCGAGGTGGTCTGGCCGGTGACGGATCCGGTGCTGCGGCAGCGACTCATCGACGAATGCCTGGTGGCCTACCTGCACGATGGGCGCGATGCCTGGGACCTCGGTCCGGACGGCATCTACCGTCGCGTGGACAAGGACACCCACGGGGGCGAGGAGGGCGCGTCGCGCGCCATCGAAGCGCACGGTGCGCAAACGGCCTTGATGAACCGTTACGCGTCGCGCGGACTTCGGCGCGCCGCATCACGAGACTGATCCATGGACTTGATTTTCTGGCGCCACGCCGAGGCGGACGATTGGACAGAGGGCTGCGACGACATGCAGCGCTCCCTGACCCCGCGCGGTGAAAAGCAGGCGAAGCGGATGGCCGCCTGGCTCGACCGTCAGTTGCCGGAAGGCACACGCATTGTCTGCAGCCCCGCGCGCCGCTGCGAGCAGACCGCGCTCGCGCTCGGCCGCAAGTACAAATTGCGTGGCGAACTCGCGCCCGACACCACACCCGACGCACTGCTCTCCGTGGCCGGATGGCCAAACGGCAAGTCCGTGGTGCTCATGATCGGCCACCAGCCTTCGCTCGGTCAGGCCATTTCGTTGCTGCTCGGACTGCAGCAGGACAGCTGTCCGGTGCGCAAGGGCGCCGTCTGGTGGATTCGCACCCGTGAGCGCGACGGCGACGTGCAGACCGTGGTCGTCACGGTGCAGGCGCCGGAACTGCTCTGAAGGCCCTTCAGACCTTGGCGAGTTCGACCCGCCAGTTGGTCTTCTGCCAGGCCAGAACCTCTTCGCGCAGCAGATGCGCGGATTGCGGGTAGAGGTCGGACCACTCCGAGCGACAGGTGATCGCGAAGAGCCTGCCGTCGGGCCGCGAGATTCGCAGTCCCGCCAGATCCGGATCCCGTCGCGCGTGACAGAGGATCACGGCCAGCCGAAGTGCCAGCAACTGCGGGACGAAAGTCGCGTCGTCCAGCACCGATTCCAGCTTGCGCAGCTTGCCCCGGTGTCCGAGCACCAGTTGGCTCAGCCAGTGCATCTCGTTGACGGCGAAGCCTGGCGCATCGGCGTTGTCGAGGATGTATGCGCCGTGCTTGTGATACTCGCTGTGGGAAATATGGGTGCCGATCTCGTGCAGTTGAGCGGCCCAGCTCAGTTTGCGCAGCGAGCGGCCGGCGCGGCTGGTGGTGCCGCCGCCGCGCGCGCTCGGGTCGAGTTGCAGATACAGCGCCGCCGCCGTATCGCTGACCCGCTTGACCTGCGCCGCGTCGACGGCAAAACGGTTGGCAAGCCGGGCCACCGTGCTGGCGCGCAGGTCAGCCACCGTGTCATCGCGCTCCAGCAGCTCGTAGAGCACGCCGTGGCGCAGCGCGCCTTGGGCGACCCTCATTTCCTCGATCTCGAGGAGGTCGAACACGGCCCGCAGCACGCTCACGCCGCCGCCGATCACCGCCTTGCGATCCTCGCGCATTCCCTCGATGCGCAGGCGGTCTGCGCTGCCGGCCTTGAGCAGCCGGTCGACCAGCCAGTCGAGGCCCTCGCGGGTGATCAGGCCCGGCTCGCCGCCGGCGAGCGCCAGCACGTCGCCCACCGCGCCGATCGTGCCGGATGCCCCATAGGCCACATCCCAGCGATCGGGAACATAGGTGGAGAGCGCGTCGTCGAGCACAGCCTTGGCGGCGACTTCGGCAGCCTTGAAGGCCGAAGTCGTGAACAGACCTTGCGAAAAATGCTTCATCGACCACGCGACGCTGCCGACGCGGTACGACTCCATCACATCAGCTTCGAGCCCATGGCCGATGATCATTTCGGTGGAACGCCCGCCGATGTCGATCACCAGCCGGCGTTCGCGGTCCGTCGCATCGGTGTGGGGCAGCATGTGTGCGACCCCCTGGTAGATCAGGCGCGCTTCTTCGCGGCCCGTGATGACGTCGATGCCGAAGCCCAGAATGGTGCGCGCGCGCAACAGGAAGTCGTCGCGGTTTCGGGCTTCGCGAAGGGTCTGGGTGGCGACTGCGCGGACTTCCGAGCGCTTGAACCCCGCCAGCCGCTCGCCGAAGCGGGCCAGCGCGTCCCAACCGCGTTGCATCGCCTCGGGTGTGAGGTTTCGGGAGGAATCGAGGCCGTTGCCCTGGCGAACGGTCTCCTTGATGTATTCGGCGCGGTGAATCTGGCCGTGATCGACGCGGCCGATCTCGAGGCGATAGCTGTTCGAGCCCAGATCGACCGCGGCGAGGCGGGTTCCGTTTTGCATGTTGAGGTGGAAATGTCGGGGCCTGATCGTAGCGTGCAGATCGCGGGCGACTTGCGTCAACCGGTATCTGGTGGGTGCAGACAAGGCTAGGCGCGGCCCATGACAGTTGTGTGACAGCGTCATGTGGTGCCGCGGGGCCCCGAGGGGCCTTTCCCTCTGTGAAGGCATGTCATATCACTGTCACACAAGCTTTCTAGAGTCCGTGCCAAGCCCCCTGAGGGGGTTCTTGTGCAGCTCAAAGGAAGCATCATGAAAACGACGTTCAAATTTGCAGCCGTCGGCCTCTTGGCCGCGGCTTTCTTCCATGTTTCCGCATTTGCGGACGAGGCCACCGGTGCCGGCGCCAGCTTCCCGGCGCCGCTGTATGCGAAGTGGGCTTCCGACTTCAATAAGGCCACCGGCGCCAAGATCAACTACCAATCCGTCGGCTCGGGCGCGGGCATCAAGCAGATCGATGCGAAGACGGTCGATTTCGGTGCATCCGACATGCCCCTGTCCGACGAGGAACTCAAAGCCAAGGGCCTGATGCAGTTTCCCACGGTCATCGGCGGCGTGGTCCCGGTGATCAACATCCAAGGCATCAAGCCCGGTGAACTGAAGCTCAGCGGCCAGGTTCTCGGCGACATCTATCTCGGCAAGATCACCAAGTGGAACGATCCGGCCATCAAGGCGCTCAACCCCAGCCTGGCACTGCCTGACGCCGCCATCGCCACGGTGCGCCGCGCCGACGGTTCGGGCACCACCTTCCTGTTCACGAACTACCTGAGCAAGGCCAATCCCGACTGGAAGGCCAAGGTCGGCGACGGCACAGCCGTCAACTGGCCCAACGGTGCGGGCGGCAAGGGCAACGAAGGCGTCGCAGCCTTCGTGAATCGCCTGCCCAACTCGATCGGCTACGTCGAGTACGCTTACGTCAAGCAGAACAAGATGAACTACGCGCTGATGCAGAACAAGGACGGCGCCTTCGTGTCGCCGGACGACTCGGCCTTCAAGGCTGCCGCTGCCGGCGCCGACTGGTCGAAGAGCTTCTACCAGGTGCTGACCGACCAGCCGGGCAAGGATTCGTGGCCCATCACCGGCGCGACCTTCATCCTGATGCACAAGACGCAGGACAAGCCCGCGCAAGCCGCCACCACGCTCAAGTTCTTCGACTGGGCCTACAAGACCGGCGACAAGACCGCCGCCGACCTCGACTACGTCCCGATGCCTGACAAGGTCAAGGGCGTGATCTCGACCGCCTGGGGCGACATCAAGGATGCGTCGGGCAAGCCCGTCGCTTTCAAGTAAGCAGGACATGACGGCGCGCGTATGAGCACTCCGCTTGATTGCGCGCCGCATTCGGAGCGACCCGTGTCATCCACTTTCCCCGCAAGCGCCACGCCGCTCGACCTTTCGGCCGAGCGCGCCCGCGTCACGGCGAGTCCGCCGCCGGCCAAGCGGCCGCGCAGCGGCGCAACCACCGATCGACTGTTCGGCCTCGCCGCCAAGGGCGCCGCGCTGCTGACGCTCGCGATGCTGATCGGCATTCTGCTTTCGCTGCTGGTCGGCGCCTGGCCCGCCATCTCGAAGTTCGGCCTCGGTTTCCTCACCAGCAGCGTGTGGGATCCGGTGCAGGACCAGTACGGCGGCCTTGTGATGATCTACGGGACGCTGGCGACCTCCGCCATCGCGTTGATCATCGCCGTGCCGGTGAGTTTCGGCATCGCGCTGTTCCTCACCGAGATGTCGCCGTCCTGGTTGAAGCGTCCACTTGGCACGGCGATCGAGTTGCTGGCGGCGGTGCCTTCCATCGTCTACGGCATGTGGGGTCTGCTGGTCTTCGGGCCGATCCTTTCCACATTCGTGCAGCAACCGCTGCAGAAACTCTTCGCGGGCGTTCCCTACCTGGGCGCCCTGGTGTCGGGGCCTCCGGTGGGCATCGGCATCCTGTCGGCGGGCATCATCCTCGCGATCATGATCATTCCGTTCATCGCTTCGGTGATGCGGGACGTGTTCGAGGTGACGCCGCCGCTGCTCAAGGAATCGGCCTACGGGCTCGGTTCGACCACCTGGGAAGTGGTGTCGAAAGTCGTGCTGCCTTACACCAAGGCCGGTGTCATCGGCGGCATCATGCTCGGCCTCGGCCGGGCCCTGGGCGAGACCATGGCGGTCACTTTCGTCATCGGCAACACCAACCAGCTCAATTCGCTTTCGGTCTTCGAGGCGGCCAACAGCATCACCTCGGTGCTGGCCAACGAGTTTGCCGAGGCAGGGGCGGGCTTGCACCAGGCTTCGCTGATGTACCTCGGCCTTGTGCTGTTCTTCATCACCTTTGTCGTGCTGTCGCTGTCCAAGCTGCTTCTGATGCAGATGCGCAAGAGCGAAGGAACCAAGTCATGAGCACGGCTGAACGTCTGCTGAGCGCCAAGACGCTCCAGGAAACACGCGCGGCCAAGTTCGCCGTGCGCAAGCGCGTCAACTTCATTGCGCTGACCCTGTCATTGGCGGCGATGGCCTTCGGGGTCTTCTGGCTGATCTGGATCCTGTGGGAAACGCTGCGCCTCGGCATCGGCGGCCTGACGCTGAGTACCCTGACCGAAATGACGCCGCCGCCCAACGAGGACGGCGGTATCGCCAATGCGATCTTCGGCTCGCTCACCATGGTGCTGCTTGCCACCTTCATCGGCACGCCAATCGGGATCATGGCCGGCATCTACCTCGCCGAGTACAACCCCAAGGGATGGCTCTCCAGCATCGTGCGTTTCGTCAACGACATCCTGCTGTCGGCACCGTCGATCATCATCGGCCTGTTCGTCTATGCGATCGTGGTGGCGTACTTCAAGTCGTTCTCTGGCCTCGCCGGCTCACTGGCGCTGGCGCTGATCGTGATTCCGGTCGTGATCCGCACGACCGAGAACATGCTGCAACTGGTTCCCCCGGGCCTGCGCGAAGCGGCTTACGCGCTCGGCACGCCGAAGTGGAAGGTCATCCTGAGCATTACCCTGCGCGCCGCCCGGGCCGGCGTCGTCACGGGCGTGCTGCTGGCGGTGGCCCGCATTGCCGGTGAAACCGCGCCGCTGCTCTTCACTGCGCTCAGCAACCAGTTCTGGACGGCGGACATGCGTCAACCGATGGCCAGCCTGCCAGTGACGATCTTCAAGTTCGCGATGAGCCCGTACGAAAACTGGCAGCATCTTGCCTGGGCCGGCGTGTTCCTGATCACCGTTGCCGTCCTGGCCCTCAACATCCTCGCGCGCGTTCTCACGCGAAACAAGCTCTGAACACCATGCCAACCACAATCGCTCAACCGACACGCGCGAAGATCTCGGTCAAGGATCTGAACTTCTACTACGGCAAGTTCCATGCGCTGAAGGGCATCAATCTCGAGATCCCCGAGAACAAGGTCACGGCCTTCATCGGCCCGTCGGGCTGCGGCAAGTCGACCTTGTTGCGCACCTTCAACCGCATGTTCGAGTTGTACCCGGAGCAGCGCGCCGAGGGCACCATTTCGCTCGACGGCGAAAACCTTCTGACGTCGAAGCAGGACGTGGCCCTGATCCGTGCCAAGGTCGGCATGGTGTTCCAGAAGCCGACGCCTTTCCCGATGTCGATCTACGACAACATCGCGTTCGGCGTGAAGCTGTTCGAGAACCTCAGTGCTTCCGAGATGGACGACCGCGTCGAGTGGGCGCTCAAGAAGGCCGCCCTGTGGACCGAGGTGCGCGACAAGCTTCAACAGAGCGGCTCCGGCCTCTCCGGTGGGCAACAGCAGCGCCTGTGCATCGCGCGCGGTATCGCGATCAAGCCTGAAGTGCTTTTGCTCGACGAGCCGTGCTCGGCGCTGGACCCGATTTCCACGGCCAAGATCGAAGAGTTGATCGCCGAGCTGAAAAGCGAGTACACCGTGGTCATCGTGACCCACAACATGCAGCAGGCGGCGCGTTGCAGCGACTACACCGCCTACATGTACCTCGGCGACCTGATCGAATTCGGCGCGACCGAAGAACTGTTCTTCAAGCCGAAGCGCAAAGAGACCGAAGACTACATCACGGGCCGTTTCGGCTAAGGAGGCCGCATGACAGAAAAGCATCTTTCCAGTCAGTTCGACAGCGAACTCAACACGGTCTCCTCGCGGGTGATGGAGCTCGGCGGCATGGTCGAGGCCCAGATCAACCAGGCGGTGTACGCGCTCCAGCAGTTCGACCCCGAGACGGCCGACCGCGTGATGGAGACCGAGCACCGGGTCAATGCGATGGAGATCGAGATCGACCGCGAGCTGTCGTCGATCATCGCCCGCCGCCAGCCGACCGCGCGTGACCTGCGGCTGCTGATCGCCATCTCGAAGACCACTGCCAACCTGGAGCGTGTGGGCGACGAGGCCAACAAGATCGCGCGCATGGTCAAGTCGATCATCGAAAGCGGATCGGCGCGCGCGTTGCCTTCCACGGAACTGCGCATTGCCGCGGACCTGGCGTCGGGCCTGCTGCGCAAGGCGCTCGATGCCTTCGCCCGGCTGGACACCGCCGCCGCGCTGTCGATCCTGAAGGACGACGACCTGATCGACAAGGAATTCGACGGCTTCGTGCGCAAGCTGGTCACCTACATGATGGAAGACCCACGCACGATCTCCGCGAGCCTCGACCTGCTGTTCCTGGCGAAGGCCATTGAGCGCATCGGCGATCACGCGAAGAACATCGCGGAATTCATCATCTACATCGTCAAGGGAGCGGACGTGCGGCACACTTCGATGCAGGAAATCGAATCGGCGTTGCAGTGATCGCTCTCGAACGGAGAATTTGAGGATTCATGAAGAAACCCCGCATCCTGATCGTTGAAGACGAGTCTTCGATTGCCGAACTGATCGCCGTCAATTTGCGGCATAACGGCTTCGATCCGATCTGGGCCGAGGACGGCGCCGCGGCGCAGCGCGAGATCGATGCGTTCATGCCCGACCTGGTCCTGCTGGACTGGATGCTGCCGGGCCAGAGTGGCCTGCAGCTTGCCCGCCAGTGGCGCAGGGATTCGCGCACCAAGGCGATGCCGATTCTCATGCTGACCGCGCGTGGCGACGAGCCCGACAAGGTGGCGGGCCTCGATGCCGGCGCCGACGACTACATCACCAAGCCTTTTTCAACCCAGGAGATGCTGGCGCGCATCCGTGCGGTGCTGCGCCGCCGTGCGCCCGAGGTCGTGACCGAGCGTGTCGAAATCGGCGAACTCGCTCTCGACACGGCGACGCATCGCGTCACCTGGCAAGGCTCGCCTCTGAAAGTCGGGCCGACCGAATTCAAGCTGCTCGGCTTTCTCATGCAGCATGCCGAACGCGTGCACAGCCGCGCGCAATTGCTCGACAAGGTCTGGGGCGACCACGTCTACATCGAAGAGCGCACGGTCGACGTGCACGTCAAGCGCCTGCGCGAATCGCTCGGCCCGGCCGCGCCGATGGTCGAGACGGTGCGTGGCGCGGGTTACCGGCTCACGGCCCAGGCCACGGTGTGAGAAGGCTCGCCGGGCAAGACCGGGCGAGATAATGGACCTTCATGCCGTTTCGTATCGCGACTTTCCTGATCGCTTCGCTTGTCGGCGGCTGCGTTGCAGCGGCGTTCGGCTGGCGTTTCGTCTGGCTGGGTGCCTGGCTGGGCGTCGTCCTGTGGCTGCTGCTCGACGCCTGGCGCGCGCAGCGGCTTCTCGACGTTCTCCGGAAGGATGTTTCCGGGCTGCCGTCGCGCGGTCCCGGCGTCTGGGGCGAACTCGCTGAGCGCATCCGCAAGCTGCTGCGCGATCGCGAGAAGGAGACACAGCTAGCCGAGGAGCGCCTGCAGGAATTTCTGGCGGCCATCCAGGCCTCTCCCAACGGTGTGGTGCTGCTCGACCAGCAAGGACGCATCGAATGGTGCAACCAGACCGCGGCGGATCAGTTCGGCATCGATGCCGAGCGCGACCTGCTGCAGCATCTCGCCAACCTGGTCCGCGACCCGGCATTCGTCGCCTATCTGGCCTCGTGGAACTACAGCCGTGACGTCGTGATCGACGCGCCGTCGAAACTGCCGCACCGCAGCCATCCGGCGCGGCTTTCGGTGCAGGTCCATCCGTACGCCGGCAATCGCCGGATGCTGCTCACGCGCGACATCACTTCGCTCGAGCAGGCCGATGCCATGCGGCGCGATTTCGTCGCCAATGTCTCGCACGAGATCCGCACGCCGCTCACGGTGCTCGCCGGCTTCGTCGAGACCTTGCAGAACCTGCCCCTGGATGCCGAGGAGAGATCGCGCTATCTCGCACTCATGGGCCAGCAGTCCCATCGCATGGAAACGCTGGTCAACGACCTGCTGACCTTGTCGCGCCTCGAAGGAAGTGCGGCACCGCCGGCCAGCCGCTGGACCCGCATGCGGGCTCTCATGGCGCAATGCGAGGACGAGGGACGCGGGCTCTCGAGCCGTCTTTGCACGCAGGGCCATCAGTTGTCGTTCTCGATGGAGGCGGACACCGAGATCGCAGGCGCGCCGACCGAACTGCAGAGTGCGATGTCGAATCTGGTGACCAACGCAATCCGCTACACACCCGCCGGCGGCCAGGTGGCCGTCACCTGGCGCTTGCTTCCCGACGGGCGCGGCGAATACGCAGTGCGCGACAGCGGACCCGGCATCGCTGCCGAGCACATCCCGCGGCTGACCGAGCGCTTCTATCGCATCGATCGCAGCCGCTCGCGCKAGACCGGCGGCACCGGGCTCGGCCTTGCGATCGTGAAGCATATCGCGCAACGGCACGGGGCCGAATTGCGCATCGAGAGCACGGTCGGCAACGGTTCGCGCTTCGCGCTGGTGTTTCCGGTCACGCGGCTGCGACCGGCCGCGGCGGTCAGCGCGGTGGCCTGACGGTGCGAGCCAGCAGGATCAGAAAAAGCCCCGCGGTCAGGGACAGTGCCACGGCGCTCATGAGCCAGAAGGCCAGCGGCGAATGCATGGCCGTCCAGGGGCCGATGCCGCGATAGGCCAGCAGGTAGCTCCCGCCGAGTCCCATGCCCCAAAGCAGGGTGCAGTAGAGGATCAGCGGCATCACCGTGACGCGATAGCAACGCAGCACGAACACACACAGCGTCTGCACTGCATCGGCGAAGTGGTAGCCCGCGGTGACCAGCAGCAGCATTGCGCCGAGCGCGATCACGGCAGGGTTGCCAGAGTAGATGCCGGCGAGCTGCCATCGAAACAGGGCCATCGACGTTGCGAACAGCAGCGCGAGGCACACCGTCAATTCGAAGCCTTTGCGGCCCGCACGCCGCGCGAGTGCGTCATCGCCGGCGCCGAGCCAGAAACTGACGCGCGCACTCGTGGCGATGGAAAGCGACAGGGGCACCATGTACGCGACGGCCGTGAGGTTCGACGCGATCTGGTGTGCGGCCGAGGCCGTCGTACCCAGGCGTGCGATGAAGAGCGCCATCAGCGTGAACGAAGTCACCTCGACCAGCACGGCCAGCCCGGCGGGCACGCCCAGCCGCGCGAACTGGCGCAACTGCGTCCAGTCCGGCGCCTCGACGCGCTGCCAGAAGCGGTATTCGCGATAGAACGGCTCGTTGTGGAGCAACCAGATCGCCGCGCCGAGCATCGTGTAGTTGACCACCAGCGTTGCCCATCCGCACCCGACCAGCCCCATGGCGGGCAGTCCGGCGCCGCCGAAGGTGAACCAGATCGACAAGGGGAGCTTGATGCCCAGTGACCCCAGTTGCAGCCACGTCACGAGCTGCGGTTTCCCGAGACCCTGGTTGAGCGTGCTGAACAGCCTGAACAGCAATGCGGGCGCCAATGCAAAGGCCAGCACACCCAGATAGGCCTCGACATCGTCTCGCATGCTCGCGGGCACTTCGGTCCAGCGAAGCATCGGCGCGGGAAAGAGCAGCACCGTCATCCCGAGGATGATCGCGGCGCCGCACAGGTACAGCGACTGCCGGACCGATCGACCGACTTCCGACGTACGTTTCGCGCCGTGAAGCTCGGCCCAGATGGGCAAGAGTGCCTGCAGCGCACCCATCAGGGAGACGAAAACGCTGATGAAGATCGCCGAGCCCACCGACAGGGCTGCAAGAGCGCCTTCGGCGTAGCGTCCGGCCACGATCGTGTCAGTGACACCGAAGGCCATGACGGCCAGTTGGCCGACCAGCACCGTCGCTGCATGGCGCGCGATCACACGCCGTTCGCTAGCCACCTGCGGGGGCAATCCGTTGATAGAGCAGCAAGTCGTCGGCCGGGCTGGTCGGGCGACGCAATGTGCCGATGAGGCGCCATCCGTCGAGATTCACGACCTCGTGAAGGCGCGCGATCGCGACGGGGCCGACAAGCAGCCAGGGGCATGCCTGGCCGCCCAACAGCGGTTGTACGTTGAAGTTCCCGTGATGGCGAAGTGCCGCGATATGGGGCCGGTCGAGTGCGAGCTCGGAGATGCAGTAGGGCTGTCCGACGCGCTCCGAGATCGCGCGGACCTGGGGCGCGTAGCTTCGGGCGTAGTCGAGCACCGGCAGCCACAGTGTCATCACGAGTGTCCAGCACAGGGCGGCGCCGCCGGCCGGCAGTACCAGCGTCTTCCATAGTGCCGCGCGATGGCGGCCGGTGCGCCATCTCACAAGCCACGCCCAGGCGAGCGTTGCAGTCACGGCGAAGATGAAGGCCACTACGGAAAGCTGCGGCACGAAGCCGGGCGCCAGCTTTGCAACGTTTGCCGCGGGCTTGGCCGGCACCCCGGTCTGCATCGCGATCCAGATCACCCAGATGGTGATGGCCGAACCGCTGAAGAACAGCAGCGTGAACCAGTCGATCAGCGCCGCCACGCTGCGTCTGAAAGTCGGGAGTGCAAACGCGGCCAATGTGGCAAATGCGGGCAAGCCCAGCAATAGCGAGCGCTCGGAAAAATTGGTGGTCCAAGTGGCGAGCAAGGGAACGACAACGAACCACAAGGGCAGGGCTACATGCCGCGCCGTCAGCTGACGACGCCAGCGCCACAGTGTCCAGATGGCAAGTGGCCATGCCGGCCAGGTGAACCAAAGCAGCAGCTTGGCTTGGTCGCGCACCTCTTGAATGATGCGGTGGCCGGGCAGATCGATCTTCCATTGCAGCAGGCCCAGCGCGGCGGCCAGTATCACTGCCAGCAGCGTGGCGCCGAACACGGCGACGATGGCTCCCGTTGTGTAGACGGGTTCGGAGTCCGTCGGCTGGTCTGCTGCGCCGCGCCTGCGCTCTTCGATGAGGATGACACCGCAGCCGATGCCCAGCGCAAGTCCGACAGTCGGGCCGCCGCTCAGGGTCATGCCAACGGTGCCGATGAGGAGGACCACGAAAGCGCCGACGCGCCGATATGGCAGCGCGGCAACGCCATAGAACAGCAGGGAGGCGAAAAAGAGTTGGGCGAGCGCCGGCGTGGTCTCGTGCCCCAGTTGGGCTAGCCCAAGGCAGGCGATCAGCGCCAGCAAGGCACCGTCGGCAATCGCGCGCGCGTAGTCGGTCGGCTGTGCCTCGCCTCCGAAGGCGAACGCCACTGGTTGCGCGCGCGAGGTGCGGGCCAGGTAGTAGACGGCGTACCAGGTGGCGGCGAAGGTGCCTGCGAGGAGGAGCGCGAAGGCGATCCGCACGGCGAGATCGGGGTTGATCCATGCGGGCGCGAACTTGATGGCCCAGGCGCCGATCCAGTAGGGAATCAGCGCCGGCGTCTCGGGACGCAACCCGAGCAGCATGGGGTCGAACCACCGTGCGATGCCCTCCGTGGTGCGCGCCAATTCCGCCATGTACCCGAATGCGGTGATGTCGGCGCTCTTCCAGGGACCGCGGCCCAGCAGGCCGGGCATCAGGTAGGCCGCGCACAGCATCAGCAATGCAATGCGCGGCAGACGGCGCACAGCGCTCTGGGCAACGATTGCGGGCGTCGGCTGGTTCAACGGCGGAGGAGGGGGAAAGGGAAGTCGGTTGAAAAGAAAAAGGGCAGCGCGGTGACCCGGGCTGCCCTCGACACGGAAGCGCCTTCCTTACTTGGAGGCAGTCTTGCCGAAGCGGTTGCGGAATTTCTCGACGCGGCCGCCCATGTTGTCGACCGACTTTTGCGTGCCGGTATAGAAGGGATGCGATTCGCTCGACGTATCGAGCTTGTAGAGAGGCAGTTCACGACCGTCGTCGGTCTTGCCCATTTCCTTGGTGTTCGCGCACGAACGGGTCACGAACTTGAAGCCGTTCGACAGGTCGACGAACAGAACTTCGCGGTAGTTCGGGTGAATGCCTTCTTTCATGATCTTTCCTTTGGTCGATGCGAGAGCCACAAATCCGCCATTCATGATTGACCCACGTTGACGGAAGACGCGGCACAACGCCGCGCTGCACTTTTCGCGAAGCCCGCAATTATCGCATACTGGCCCCTTTTAGCGCCAGAGGCCCATTTCACATGCCCCCACCCACCTTGCGCGCCGGCCTTGTCGGCTACGGATTTGCGGGTCAGACCTTCCATGCCCCGGTGATTTCTGCCGTTCCCGGTCTTGAACTGGGTGCTGTCGCGAGTTCGCAGCCCCACAAGGTTCATGCGGATTGGCCCGGCGTGGACGTGGTTCCAGACGTCGAAGCGCTGTTGAGCCGAGCCGATATCGATCTGGTCGTGGTCGCGACCCCCAATGCCCAGCACCATCCGGTAGCCAAGGCCGCGCTGGCTGCAGGCAAGCATGTGGTGGTGGACAAGCCCTTCACCCTGGACGCCACCCAGGCGCGCGAACTCGCCGCTATGGCGGCGAGCAACAGCCGCGTGCTGTCGGTCTACCAGAATCGCCGTCTCGACTCGGATTTCCTGACCTTGCGAGAGGTCCTGGCAAGCGGTGAACTGGGCCGGCCGGTGTACTTCGAGTCGCACTTCGATCGCTACCGTCCGGAAGTGCGCGCACGCTGGCGCGAGCAGCCCGTGCCGGGCGCAGGCCTTTGGGTGGATCTGGGCTCGCATCTGCTCGACCAGACAATCCAGTTGTTTGGGCGGCCCGATACGCTGCAACTCGACAGCGCCGTCTTGCGTGACGGGGCGTTGGTCGAAGACTATTTCCATGCGGTGCTCCGCTACGAAACCGGCCCGCATGCGCCGCTGCGCGTGATTCTGCATGCGACCACGCTGGCCGCGCATGTGGCGCCGCGCTACATCCTGCACGGCGTGCGCGGAAGCTACGTCAAGCGCGGAGTCGATCCACAGGAAGATGCATTGCGTGCCGGCGGACGGCCGACGGATGCGGCTTGGGGTGCCGATCCGATCGACGGCGAACTCTCGATATCGGCAAGCGACGGCCGCGTGCAGACGCGGAAGCTGCCCACGCGTGCGGGCAACTACGTCGACTACTACGTCGCGGTGCGCGATGCCATTCTCGGCAAGGGCCCGAATCCGGTCACGCCGGACCAGGCGGTCGAGCTCATGGAGTTGCTCGACCTCGGTCGACAGAGCGCAACCGAAGGGCGCGCCTTGTCGGCTCGCTGATCAGCCGCCTCGCCTCATCATGTCGAAGAACTCGACATTGGTCTTGGTGGCCTTCATGTTCTTGAGCATGAGTTCCATCGCCTCGATCTCGTCCATGTTGTACATGAGCTGGCGAAGGATCCGAGTCTTCTGAAGAATCTCGGGCGGCAACAGCAGTTCTTCGCGACGAGTGCCGCTGCGGTTGAGCTGGATCGAGGGGAACACGCGCTTTTCGTAGAGGCGGCGGTCCAGGTGGATTTCGGAGTTGCCCGTGCCCTTGAACTCTTCGAAGATCACTTCGTCCATGCGGCTACCGGTGTCGATCAGGGCCGTGCCGATGATCGTGAGCGAGCCGCCTTCTTCGACGTTGCGTGCGGCGCCGAGGAAGCGCTTGGGGCGCTGCAGGGCGTTCGAGTCCACGCCACCGGTCAGCACCTTGCCCGATGAAGGCACCACATTGTTGTAGGCGCGGGCAAGGCGGGTGATCGAGTCGAGCAGGATCACCACGTCCTTCTTGAGTTCGACCAGCCGCTTGGCGCGCTCGATCACCATTTCGGCGACATGCACGTGGCGGGCCGCCGGCTCGTCGAAGGTCGACGCGATGACTTCGCCCTTCACGGTGCGCTGCATCTCCGTCACTTCTTCAGGCCGCTCGTCCACGAGCAGCACCATCATGTGCACCTCGGGGTAGTTGGCGCTGATCGCGTGGGCCATGTGCTGCATCATGACCGTCTTGCCGCTCTTGGGCGGGGCCACCAGCAGGGCGCGCTGGCCTTTGCCGATGGGCGCAATGATGTCGATGATGCGGCCGGTGATGTTCTCGTCGCCCTTGAAGTTGTCGCGTTCCAGGCGCATCAGCTGCTTGGGAAACAGCGGCGTCAGGTTCTCGAACATCACCTTGTGCTTGTTCGCTTCGGGGAGGCCGTCGTTGACCTTGTCGAGCTTGGTCAGCGCGAAATAGCGTTCGCCGTCCTTGGGCGTGCGCACCTCGCCTTCGATCATGTCGCCGGTGTGCAGATTGAATCGGCGCACCTGGCTGGGCGAGATGTAGATGTCGTCCGTGCTGGCGGTGAAGCTGGTGTCGGGACTGCGCAGGAAGCCGAAGCCGTCCGGCAGGATCTCGAGTACACCGTCGGCAAAAACCTGCTCGCCGGCCTTTGCGCGCTTCTTGATGATCGCGAACATCAGCTCCTGCTTGCGCATGCGGCCGACGTTTTCGATCTCAAGGGCTTCGGCCTGCTTGAGGACTTCGGACACGTGGAGTGCCTTGAGTTCGTTTAAGTGCATGGAACGACCCCTTGCGGGGATAGCTGTCAAAACGAGGAGGGGGAGGTTTGATGTGAGGCGAGAAATGCCTCACAAACCGGGGAACTCGAACCGGGTACCTGAAAGGGCCGGTGATCTGTGCGGAATTATGACAGGAAAAAAGAAAGCTGCCGACGCATTGCGCGACGGCAGCAGGGAGACCGGTTAAGCGAGTTGCTGGTCGATGAAGGCGGTCAACTGCGCCTTGCTCATCGCACCGACCTTGGTGGCGGCCAATTGGCCGTCCTTGAACAGCATGAGCGTCGGGATGCCGCGGATGCCGAACTTGGCGGGAATGTCGCGGTTCTCGTCGACGTTCATCTTGGCGATCTGCAGCTTGCCTTCATAGGTGCTCGAGACCTCGTCGAGGATAGGGGCGATCATCTTGCAGGGGCCGCACCATTCGGCCCAGTAGTCCACCAGGACTGGCTTGCCGGACTTGAGCACGTCGGCTTCGAAAGAAGAGTCGGAGATGTGTTTGATGAGGTCGCTGGCCATGGATGTGTCCTTCTGCGCGGAGAGTTTCGGTGCAGCTAAAGTGCGGGTCATTGTGACAGAAACCAAGTATCGGCGTGGTCCGCGGGAAAGCTATGGCGCCGATAGCCCACGCCCTTTCAGAACACCCCATGCCTCCTGTTGAGCGCCACCCCGCGCATGCGCTCTGGTGCGACCCGGATCGCGGCCTCGTCTGCCGGATCTCGCGCGTGCTGGCCGAGCGCGGCCTGCATCCTTCGCGTACCGTGGTCCTCGTGCCGTACGCGCAACTCATGCAGGTCGCGCGCAGCATGTGGGTCGCGCACGGCGCTTCGGGATTCGCCCCCCGCTTCGAGACCACGCGCAACTGGGCACGGAGCGTGGGCGGCTTCGTGCCTGATGCCGATGACATTGCATTCGACATGGCGCGCGACCTGATCACGGCGCAGTCGCTGCTGGTTCGTGCCGGATTTTCGGCGTCGCGCAACGCACTGGCGGGAAGGCTGGTCGACATCGCGCTTCAGTTGGCGCCGCTGGCAGCGGCCGAACTGCCGGAGGAGCGCACCGCATGGGCCGAACGGGTCCGCGGAGCGATCGACGCGGGCAGGGGGTCCGAATGGTTCAACATGGAAAGCGCGTTGAACGGCATCGCGCTCGCTTGGGCAGCGAGTTCGGGCTACGCAACTGATGTGCTGTTTTCGGACGCCGCACGGGCGCAGGTCGATCAGTTGATCGTGCTCGACGGCCTGCAAGCCGACCCGCTCAGCCGAAAGCTTGACAGTCTTTTCGGCGAGCGCTCCATGCGTTTGCCGCTCGCGACGGCGAATGCGCCGGGGTGCATCGCCAGCCTGCATGCGGCCGCCGATCCGGAAGACGAGGCAGAGCGCGCAGCGGCGTGTGTAGTGCGTCACCTGTCGGAAGACCACGCGCCGGTCGCGTTGGTGGCGACCGACCGCGCACTGACCCGCCGCATCAGTGCGCATCTCGTGTCGCGGGGGGTGATCCTTCGCGATGAAACCGGCTGGAAATTGTCGACCACGCGAGCCGCCGCCAACCTGATGAGCGCGCTGCGCGCCTGTGCCCACGATGCCGGCAGCGACCAGGTGCTGGATTGGCTCAAGCACGCCGGGGCCTTCGACCGCCGCGAGGTCCTGTTGCTCGAATCGCGGCTGCGCGATCGCGGAATGCGCGAATGGCGCACTTGGCGGTCGTTCGTCGCAGGCAGCACGAAGCCGCAAGATCTCGAACTCGTGGCCTTCACCGACAAGATTGAAACGACGCGCGGTGCGCTGGTCCGCGCGCGGCCGCTCGGGGAGTGGCTCGCGGCCACACGTGCGCTGCTGGAAACCAGTGGCCAGTGGTCTGTGCTGGTGGGCGATGTGGCCGGAATCGAAGTCATCGCCGCCCTGTACCTGGACGCCGAGGAAGGCGAAATCCGTGGTGCGCGCTGCACACTGGCCGAGTTCACTGCCTGGGCCCGCGATGTGTTGGAAGCGGCAAGTTTCGTGCACGTGCCCGCTGACATCGACGCGCCGCAGGTGTTCGTTCTGCCGCTGCATCAACTGCTCGGACGTGCATTTGCCGCCGTCGTGGTGCCCGGCTGTGATGACCAGCGCCTACCGGCCTCGCCGGAGCCGCCGGGCGACTGGAGCGCCTCGCAGCGCGCTGCGCTGTCATTGCCGTCGCGCGAGGCGCTGGAGGCGGCGCAGCGGTCGGCGTGGGCCATCGCGTTGGGCGCGCCGTACTGTGATGTCCTATGGCGTCAGTTCGACGCCAGCGGCGAACCCGTGCGGCCGAGCCCGCTCGTTCAGATGCTGCATCTGGGCCATGCGGGCGAGGGCGCCGCAGATCCACGCCGACCAGTGCAAATCCCGGCGCGGCCGACGCCGCATCCATTGCCTCGCGGCGATGCGCTCATGCCAGCGACGTTGTCCTCCACCGCCTACGAGGACCTGCGCCGATGCCCGTACAGATTCTTCGCCATGCGCCAGTTGGGTCTGCGCAGCAGCGATGAGTTGGACGCCGAGGTCGACAAGCGCGACTTCGGCAACTGGCTGCATGCCGTGCTGGGGCATTTCCATGAGGTGCTGAAGGCCGATCCGACATCCGACCTCCAGGTTCGGCGGGCAATGATGGCAGCCGCGGAAGCGCAGGCGACCAGCGAGTTCGGCCTGTCGGAAGCCGAGTTCCTGCCTTTTGCTGCCGCGTGGCCCGCGGTGCGCGACGGCTATCTGACCTGGCTCGCCGGGCACGAGGCGGCCGAGGGGGCGGTCTTCATCGAATCCGAGCCATGGAAGGAAGTGCCCCTCGGCCGCGTGAGGTTGATTGGCCGTCTGGATCGTGTCGACTCCGTTCCCGACGGAAGGGCCTTCGTGATCGACTACAAGACCGAATCCGCCGACAAGACGCGCGATCGCATCAAGGACCCGTCCGAAGATACTCAACTCGCGTTCTACGCCGCGCTCTTTCCTGACGACAGCTTGCGCGCGGCCTATGTCAACGTCGGCGAAAAGGCCTCCGGCACGCGCACCTTCGAGCAAACGGACGTCGTGACGGCGCGCGACGCGCTGGTCGCCGGCGTGATGGACGATCTTGCCCGTATCGCCGACGGTGCGGCGCTGCCCGCGCTTGGTGAGGGGCCGGTCTGCGAGCACTGCGCCGCGCGCGGCCTGTGTCGGAAAGACTTCTGGGAGGAGCCGGCATGACCGCACCGGCCTACGAACACAACGGCGCGCACGTCACCCGCGAACGCTTCTATGCGATCGCGTGCGACCCGCGCCGCTCCGTCGCGGTGGAAGCCTGCGCCGGCGCAGGCAAGACCTGGATGCTGGTGTCGCGCATCCTGCGCGCGCTGTTGGACGAGGGCGAGGGCGCCTGCGCGCCGCACGAGATCCTGGCGATCACCTTCACGAAGAAGGCGGCCGGCGAAATGCGAGAGCGCCTCGACCAATGGCTGGAAAAGTTCGCCCAGCAGCCTGTGGCCGAACTGGTGCCCGAGCTTGTGATGCGCGGCATGACGCGCGCCGCCGCCGAAGCCGCCGCCCCACGCCTGCAAGGCCTGTACCGAGAGCTTCTTGCGGGCGGCCGGCCGGTGCAGTTTCGTACCTTCCACGCGTGGTTCGCCGGCCTGCTGCGAAGCGCTCCCGTCGCCGTTCTCGAACGGCTGTGCTTGCCGGCCAACTATCAACTGTTGGAAGACGATGCCGAGGCGCGGATGCGCGTCTGGCGTCCGTTCCATTCGGCCGTCGCTGCGGATGAAGATGCCTCGGCCGACTACTGCGCCCTGGTCGCGACGCACGGCCGCTCGCAGACCGCCAAGGCACTGGACGAAGCGCTCACGCGCCGCGTCGAGTTCGTGCTCGCCGATGCGCACGATGCGGTGGATCCGGCCGTTACGCCGATGGCCAGGATGTATCCCGCCTTTGCGGGCGCCGAATCGCCGGAAGACGTGTTGCTGCACGACCCGGCATGGCGCGGCGCATTGCTGGCGGCAGCCCGCGCGTTGGGCCGGGCGAGCGCGCCAACGTTCTCGCGGCGAGGCGTCGAGCTCGAACAGTCGGTGACAGAAGGCCAGGCCGCGGGCGTGCTCGACGCGCTCCTTACGCAGAAGGGCGAGCCGCGCAAGTTCAGCGAAAAGCTCGCCGGCCTTGACGATGTGCGCGCTGCACAGGAGCGCGTTTTGCAGTACTGCGCCGCGCAGGCCCAGCACGATGCGTGGCTCTACCAGCAACGAATGACGAGGCTGACGCGCATGCTGATCGCCTGCTTCGCGGAAGTGAAGGTCTCGAATGGCTGGGTCGACATGAACGATGTCGAACAGGCTGCGCATCTGCTCCTGGGCAACGCGGAGCTCTGGGGCTGGGTTCAGGAGCGGCTCGACGCGCGGGTGCGCCATCTGCTCATCGACGAGTTCCAGGACACCAACCCGCTGCAATGGCAGGCGCTCAACGGCTGGCTCGCAAGCTATGCCGGAGCGGGTGGGCGCAGGCCCGGCGTCTTCATCGTCGGCGATCCGAAGCAGAGCATCTATCGCTTCCGGCGCGCGGAGCCGCAGGTCTTCATCGCCGCCAAGCAGTTCGTCCAGCAAGGGTTGAACGGCGACCTGCTCAACTGCGATCACACGCACCGCAATGCGCAAGCGGTGATCGAACTGGTCAACGCAACCATGCAGGATGCGCAGCGGGCCGGCGAATTCAGTGGATTCCGCGATCACACGACAGAGTCGAGCGTGCCGGGTCACATCCGCAAGCTGCCGTTGATCGAACGCGACGCGATTGCAAGCGTTCCGGCGCCCGGCGACGCAACGACGGACGGTGCGCTGCCCTGGCGCGACAGCCTCACCACGCCGCGTGTCCTGCCGGAAGAAAAGCTGCTGCAGAAGGAATGCGAGCAGGCGGCTCGCTGGATCGCAGGGCGCATCGCAGGCGGGCTCGCGCCGAGCCGGATCATGGTGCTGGCGCGGCGCCGCAGCCGGCTGGCCGTGATGCAGGATGAGTTGCGCAAGCTGCACATCGCCGTCCAGCAGCCGGAAAAGAACGAACTGAACGACGCGCCGGAAGTGCAAGACGTGGTCGCGCTCATCGATGCGCTGGTGTCGACGGACCACGACCTGTCGCTCGCGCGGACGCTGAAATCGCCCTTGTTCGGGCTCGACGATGACGCGCTGGTGCAGATCGCGCTGAAGCAACGCGAATTGCGGAAGAGCTGGTTCGACGTCCTGCAGATGCCGGAGCAACCCACACCGCTCGCCGGAATCGGCGCAAGACTGCGGAAGTGGCAGCGGTGGCTGGAAACTTTGCCGCCACACGACGCGTTGAGCGCGATCTATCACGATGCCAACGTCCTCTCGACCTTCGCTGCGGCGGCGCCGACGGCCATGCGGGCCAGCGTGCTCGCCAATCTGCGCGGGCTGCTGGCGGCATCGCTCGAACTCGACGGCGCGCGTTTCGCAACCCCTTACGGCCTGGTGCGTGCGTTGCGCGCCGGAGGTGTCAGGGCGCCTTCGGTGGCTGTCACCGATGCTGTTCAATTGCTGACTGTCCATGGCGCCAAGGGCTTGGAGGCGGAATTGGTGTTGCTTCTGGATACCGACACCTCGGCGCAGCGCGCTCAAACCATGGGCGTCCTCGTGAAGTGGCCGGGCCATGCCGTCGCCCCCGAGCGCTTCGTGTTCATGGCGAGCGAAAAGAATCCGCCCGCATGCTCGACTGAAGATCTTGCGCAGGAGCAGGCCGCAAGACACCGCGAGGAAATCAATGCGCTCTACGTCGCGACGACCCGCGCGAGGACTGAGCTGGTCGTCTCTGCTGTCGCCGCCGCGCGATCCAGCGGCCAAAGCTGGTGGGCGCGGCTGGAAGCACGCAGCGAGCCGGTGGACGATGTGGCACCGGTGGCAGCAGCCGTTTCCGCCGCATCTGCGCCGGTCGAATTCGAGATGCTGGAGATGCCCGCCTTGGCGACGGTCGATGAGCGGCACCCCGTCATGCCTCAGGTCCGTGATGCCGAGACACGCGCTTCGGCGCTCGGGCAGGCGATGCACCGGTTGCTCGAATGGGCCCAGCCGGGCACTCCGCTACCGACCGAACACGTGCGTGCAGCAGCGCGTGAATTCGCGCTTGACCTGCACGCCACGCGTGCCGCTGCCGCACTGGCGGAGCGTATCCGTGCCGGTGCAGGCGCCTGGGCATGGGACGCCCAAGCGCTGGACTGGCACGGCAACGAAGTCACCTTGATCCATGAAGGCCAGACGCTGCGCATCGATCGCCTGGTGCGCCATCGCGAGAGCGGCGCGTGGTGGGTGCTCGACTACAAGTCCGCCGCGCGCCCCGAACGCGACGCAGCCTTGATCGCTCAACTGAGCCGCTATCGCGATGCGGTGCAAGAGGCTTATCCCGGCGAGACGGTCCGCGCCGCATTCCTGACCGGGCAGGGCGAACTGGTGACACTCGAATGATTCAAGAAAAAAACGTTGCCGTGGTCGGCGGTGGTCCCGCCGGATTGATGGCGGCTGAGGTGCTCAGCGCGCGCGGTATGCAGGTGCATCTGTACGACGCCATGCCGTCCGTCGGGCGCAAGTTCCTGCTCGCGGGCCGTGGTGGCCTGAACCTCACGCATTCCGAGCCGTTCGACAAGTTCGTCGAGCGTTTTGGCGAACGCCGCACCCAGGTCGAGGCCTTGCTTCGTCGATTCGGTCCTGATGCACTGTGCGATTGGGCGCATGGACTGGGCATCGAGACCTTCGTCGGTACATCCGGCCGGGTGTTTCCGAAAGACATGAAGGCCGCACCGCTGCTGCGCGCGTGGTTGCACCGTCTGAGGCAGGCCGGCGTGCAGTTCCATATGCGCCATCGCTGGCTCGGATGGACCGACACCGCAGCGCCAGCGACTTCGTTGCGATTTGCGACGTCCGCTGGCGAGATCACTTCGCAGCATGACGCGGTGGTGCTCGCGCTCGGCGGTGCCAGTTGGTCGCGGCTCGGTTCCGATGGCGCGTGGGCGCCCTGGCTTGCGGATCGCGGCGTGGATGTCGCGCCATTGCTACCGGCCAATTGCGGCTTCGATCTCGCTTGGACGCCTTACTTTGCCGAGCGCTTCGCTGGCGTGCCCTTCAAGTCAGTGGCCGTCTCGTTTGGCGACGCGCAAGGTCGCCGCTTCGCGCGAAAGGGCGAGTTCGTCGCGACTGTCACCGGGATCGAAGGCAGCCTCGTCTACGCCGCCTCGGCGATGTTGCGCGACGAGATCGCCCAGAACGGAAGTGCCACGCTGCTGCTCGACTTGTTGCCTGATCGCAGCCCGGAACAGGTGCGGGCGGCCGTATCGCATCCCCGCGGCTCGCGTTCGGTGGCGAGCCACCTGAAAAGCCGACTGGGGCTGGATGGCATCAAGATGGCTGTGCTGCACGAAGTGCTCACGCGCGACGACATGCATTCGCCCGAAAAGCTGACCGAGACGATCAAGGCCGTGCCGCTCCGGCTGGTTGCGCCAAGGCCCATCGACGAGGCCATCAGTACTGCCGGCGGCGTCCGCTTCGAGGCGCTCGACGGCCATCTGATGAGCAGCGTGCTACCTGGGGTGTTCTTTGCCGGCGAGATGCTCGACTGGGAGGCCCCCACCGGCGGCTATTTGCTGACCGCCAGCATGGCCAGCGGCGCGGTGGCTGCGGACGGTGTGCTAAAGCGTTGCGCGTAGGGCCGCAACCTGATCGCGGCCTTCAATGGCGCGACGGCTGCCAGTGCTGGACAGTGGTCGCGATCACCCGGGCTGCCTGTTCCCTGATGCTCCGGACGCCCGAGCCCTCGCGCGCGACCGGAAAGGGCCAGGACGACCGGCCGACGAGCGGCCTGGGTGCAAAGGGAAGCACACGCGCAGTGGCTTGAGGGGGAGAAAAGGGGGTCATGACGTCGCCTCGATGTTGTTCTTGGGGACGGCGAATTCTACTTGAAACACTGTATTTGCGTGCGGGGTATCCGCTTAGCTCCACCGACTGAAATAACTGGATGTTCATCCAGCAATACTAGCCCTTTTGACGGCCCGCTGCACCTGCTTGGACCACGTCCTCGTAGGTCACTGGAGCGGTGACCACGGCCTGCTGCAAGAGCCGGTAGA
>NZ_JBFTNY010000024.1:0-92467 GCF_056397705.1 Variovorax sp. 05L425
GCTGCCGACAAGGGAAGTTTCGATGTGCTGTTCGAGGCCAGCGGCAACGAGCGTGCCCTGCGCGGCGCCTTTGATGCGATCAGGCCGCGCGGGATCATCGTGCAGTTGGGCCTGGGTGGAGAGATGACCTTGCCGATCAATACCATCGTCGCCAAGGAGTTCGATCTGCGCGGGGCCTTCCGCTTCCATGAGGAATTCGCGATGGCGGTCGAGTTGCTCAACAAGGGGCTGGTCGACGTGAAGCCGCTGATTTCCGCGACGCTGTCATACCGCGATTCGGCCCGCGCCTTTGCGCTGGCGGCCGATCGGACGCAGGCGATGAAGGTGCTGCTGAACTTCGAGTGAACGCGGCACCCTGCGCCACCCGGCGCCGGTTTCGTGGGTCGCGCCTGGGATGCCGCCCGGCTGAAGATGAAGTGGTGATCGCGGCGCTGGTTCAATTTGCAACACCTGCTCCACTCCCGCACGGGGACCCGCGCATCGGGTCACGTCACTGTGGAGCACTTCGGTCGCAAAGCCATTGCGCCACAACGACTTGCATCGCCTGGCACGCGCTGGCCCGGCGATTGCGAAGCAGTCCATGCGTTCCTTCCTCAACTTCAATGGAGATGAATTCATGGACATGGCTGAAATGCGCAATCTCGGCATTGGTGGATGTCGCGCCGAATGCGGATGAATTCCTCCGCATGAGGGTGCAGCGCTTGCTCGAGGCCTGCCCCGGCTTCGTGCAGCAATACGCGCGCTACGCCGGCTATCCCGCGCGCTCGGGGCCGCTGACAGAGCGCATGGTGGAGTTGATCTATGTGGCGCTCGATTCATCTTCTTCGCATCTTTTCGAATCTGGCCTGCACACCCATATGAAGCGGGCGCTCGAGGTCGGGGTGACACAGGCCGACATCTTCGATGTGCTGCATCTGGTTGCCGTGCAAGGCGTCGCCAGCGTATGCCGGGCCACCGACATCCTGGGCGAGTTCACCGACCTGACCCGTTTGGCGGCCATCGATGAAAGGCTTCAGGCCCGCATCGACAGGCTCGGTGCGGCGCACGCCCTCTCCCTGACCTCCGTGGCGCGTCTCGACCCCGGCTATGCCGAAGTGCTTCTCGACTTTGTCGAGCAAGGCGGCCCCGGCGCGGGGTTGACCCCGGCGGAGCGCAGCCTGGTACAGCTGGCATTGCATGCGTGCTTCACGGCTTTCAATCCGGACGCGATACGGCAGATCGTGCCCACGGCACTGTCGCAAGGCCTGGCACCGGGCGAATTGCTGCAAGCCATCCAGATGGGCGCCCATCTGGCGGTGCATGGCACGGCACTGGGCACCAACGCATACCGGCAAATTTCCACCTCCAAGACAAGCTGAGCGCTCACCTGCCGAGTTGATAATGCGACACCCACGTCGATCCCCCACGTGGGCGGCCGTCAGAGGAGTTCTTCAAGCAACATGCAGACCGATGAAAAACCAGTCTTGAAGTACCCCTTCAAGTCGGCACCCGAACGCGGCAACATCCTGGAAGTGGCACCGGGGGTGCATTGGATCCGCATGCCGCTTCCCTTCAAGCTGGACCACATCAATCTCTGGGCGCTCGACGACGGTGACGATTGGGCATTGGTGGACACAGGCATCCGCGACGAGGAGACTGCCAGTGTCTGGCGCGAGTTGTTTGCCAACTATCCGAAGCGAGGCGCGCTGAAGCGCATCTTTGTCACGCACATGCATCCGGACCATATCGGCATGGCCGGTTGGCTCACGCGCAAGCTGGGTGCGCGCCTGTGGATGACACGCCTGGAGTACCTCACGTGCCGGGTGATGGCTTCGGACAGCGGACGGGAGGCGCCGCCCGAAGCGCTTGCCTTCTATCGCCAGGCGGGCTGGAGCGAGAACGCGATCGAGTCCTATCGTGCACGGTTCGGCAGGTTCGGCCACCAAATCCACACCCTGCCCGATGCATTCGAGCGCCTGAGCGACGGCATGGAGCTGCGCATCAACGGCAACATCTGGCGCGTCGTCACAGGCAATGGACACTCACCCGAGCACGCCTGTCTATATTGCCCGGCGCTCAAGGTGCTCATCTCGGGCGACCAGGTGCTGCCGCGCATTTCGTCCAACGTGTCCGTCATTCCGACGGAGCCCAACGCCAATCCGATGGCCGACTGGCTGGCTTCGCTCGCGAAGATCCGCCGCGAAGTGCTGGACGACGTGCTGGTGCTGCCCGCGCACAACGAGTGCTTCCATGGCTTGCATGCGCGCCTCGACTACCTGAAAGCTTCGCAGCATCGGGCGCTCGACAAGCTCGAAGCGAGCCTTGAATCGCCCCAACGCGTGGTGGATGTGTTCACCCCTCTCTTCGGCCGCCCCATCGACGAATCGCAAATGGCTGTGTTCGGCATGGCGACGGGCGAAGGCATCGCTTGCCTTAACTACCTCGTTCAGGCCGGGCGTGCCGTCAAGTCGATCGACGCCCAAGGCATTGCCTGGTACCGCAGAAGCGCTTAAAAGCCGCCGCAGAGACGCGCAATTCCCTTCCGGCCATGCGAGGCCATGGCAGCAAAAAGCAATTGCATTTTCGCGAATAGCGGAAGGGCCGGGCGGCATCTGGGAGCGCCTGCAGTACGACTGGTCAGAGGCCATCGAAGCCCGTCAGCCTTGATCCTCCCTGCGGCGGGCTTCATGAGCCCAATGACTGTGGGAATGGGTCCGGCCGTCGTGCGCCAGACTCGCGTCACTCGATCGAGCGGGAAGCGCGCTCGGCGTCCGCAGTGCGCTCGCCATCGTTCGGCGGCAGCAGCGAGGTATGAACCTTCGCGGGAAGCTCGGAGAGCGCCTTCGCGTCGATCTTGCCGACGAACTTCCATCCCTGCGGAAGCTTGACGAAAGCGAAGGCCGTTGGCGGGTCCACGAAGACGTCGAAGTCGTGAACCTCGACAGGTGCAGCCTGGGCCGAAAGAGCCGCCAAGGCGATGCCGGCAGCGACGAAGAGTTTGCGGGTGATCATGAGGGTTCCTTGGGTTGATGTCAGGTGGATGATTGCGAGTCGAAGTCGTCAAGAAGTCAGAACTGGGTGGTCCGTATACCCTTGCGCTCCTGAGGCCGAGAGCGGGTCGTAGATCGTCTCCGCCACCAGCGGATTCAAGGGCGCACCGATCCTCAACCGTCGCACCAGGTCGGGATTGGAGATGTAGTCCTTGCCGAAGCCGACAGCGTCGGCCAAGCCTTGTGTCGCGGCCTCGTTGGCCGCGGCAAAGTCGAAGCCGTCGTTCGCGATCACGGCACCTCCGAATGCTCTCTTGAGTTTCCCCAGGAGCGCACCGGGCCCGCGGGACTCACGGATGAAGAGGAAGGCAAGCTTGCGCTTTCCGAGTTCGGCTGCCACGTAGGGGAACGTGATCTCGGGATGGCTGTCGGACACCCCGTGGCTCGGAGAACGCGTCGCGAGGTGCATTCCGACCCTGTCCGCACCCCACACGCTCACGACAGCATCGGTCACCTCGAGCATCAGCCTTGCGCGGCCTTCGAGGCTCCCGCCGTAGCCATCGGTCCGGTGGTTGGTGCCGTCCTGGAGGAACTGGTCGAGCAGGTAGCCGTTGGCTCCGTGAAGTGTCACTCCGTCGAACCCCGCCGCCTTCGCGTTCTGCGCACCTGTCCGAAACGCCTCGATAACTCCCGGGATCTCCTCGAGCCCCAAGCTGCGTGGGACGACGTACGGGCGTTGCGGCCGCAGCAGCGAGACGTGACCCGGCGCCGCCAACGGGCTCGGCGCCACTGGCAAGTCCCCTCGCAAGTGCGAAGGGTCGGAGATGCGCCCGACGTGCCAGAGCTGCGCCAATATGCGTCCCCCCGCTGCATGTACTGCGTCGGTGACGAGTCGCCAACCGGCCACCTGCTCCGAAGTCCAGATGCCTGGAACGTTCAGATACCCGACGGCCTGAGGCGACACCGGTACGCCCTCGGTGATGATCAGTCCCGCGTCCGCTCGCTGAGCGTAGTACTCGGCCATGAGGCGATTGGGCACATGCACTGGTGCCCCGGCCCGCAACCGGGTGAGCGGCGCCATGACGATGCGGTTCGGCAGATGGACGCAGCCGAGCAGGAGGGGATCGAAAAGGGTGGGCATCTGAACGCTCTGATGTGGCAAATGAGGTTCAGGCAAGAGTAAGGGCGCCGTGCGCGAAGACAAACGCCCTGACTGAAAAGCCGAATTTCAGAAACGACAACGATCCCTTGCTCACGCCGCCATGCGCTGGGGCGGTGGCCCGATCACGGACGCCAATGGTCCCTGTTCCGCGGCAAGGCCGATTGGTACGGAAACGGAAACGCCGTGTCATCGGATGGTCCGTGCCGGCATCCACCGACAGGAATATCTTTGAGGCCATGCGAGCAATGGGCTCGCCCACATTCAGGAGCTGCCATGTCCACATCGCTTCATTCCGAATTCAACCTTGTACGGCCGTCGAAGCTGTCGGTTGAACGGGCCCGCGCGCTCGCTGCTCAGAAGCTTCCGGTAGCGCTGACTTTGGCCGCAATCATTCTGTCGGTGCTCGGTATCAGGCCGTAGTGGGAGAGCGCCAAGCACGGCGTCGCCTGGGAGCAGGCCCAGGCACGCAAAAGGCGAAGCAACCGATCTGGTCAGTCGGGATGTCTGGCGTCCAGGTGGCCGGACTGCCGTCGTGGCGTCCAGAGCGCCACGGAGTCCGCGACCATCGCGCGCCGCTCCGCCGCAGCAAGCTCCCCGGCGACCCAATCGGCGTGTCGATCGCGAACGGAGTCCAGCGCTTCTTGTCGAGCTTGCGCATTCATGCAAAGCCAGCGCGGGGCTGCGGATCCTCCTGAGGCTTGGGCCAGGAGTGCAGCCGCAAAAGCCTCGAGCGTCAGATCCGGGCGCGGCGCTGTGTTGATGCGTTCCTGATTTCCACTTTCAGCCGGCATGTGCACTCCTGGGTCAGTCGGGCCGCGAAGTATAGGAATGAACCTCGATGATGCGGTCGTCGTGTTCGTAACCAAAGGAATCCGAGCGTGGCCAACCGCAGGTTCACGCCGCGATCAGATCACGCCGCGCTCAGCACCCCACGGCGCAGCTGATCGCGCTCGATCGACTGGAACAGTGCCTTGAAGTTGCCTTCGCCGAAGCCGTCATCGCCCTTGCGCTGGATGAATTCGAAGAAGACGGGACCGCCGAAAGCCGTCTCTGAAAAGATCTGCAACAGCAGGCGCGGCTGTCCGCCTTCCGTGGTGCCATCCAGCAGGATGCCGCGCGCCTGCAGTTCGGCCACCGGCTGGCCGTGGCCCGGCAGGCGCGTTTCCAGCATCTCGTAGTAGATGTCGTTCGGCGCGGTCATCAAGGGCACGCCAGCCAGGCCAAGCTGGTCGATGGTGTCGATCAGGTTGTCGCTGAGCAGTGCGATGTGCTGGATGCCCTCGCCGTTGAACTTCATCAAATACTCTTCGATCTGGCCGGAGCCCTTTGAAGACTCCTCGTTCAACGGAATTCGGATCTTGCCGTCCGGCGCCGTCAACGCCTTCGACGTCAGGCCCGTGTACTCGCCCTGGATGTCGAAGTAGCGGATCTCGCGGAAGTTGAAGAGCTTCTCGTAGAAGTTGGCCCAGAAGGCCATGCGGCCGCGGTAGACGTTGTGGGTCAGATGGTCGATCAGCTTCAGCCCGTGGCCGATCGGATGGCGGTCGACGCCTTCGACGAACTCGAAGTCGATGTCGTAGATCGACTTGCCATCCTCGAAGCGGTCGATCAGATACAGCGGCGCACCGCCAATGCCCTTGATGGCCGGCAGCCGCAGTTCCATCGGACCGGTCGCGATCTCGATCGGCTGTGCGCCGAGCTCAAGAGCACGCGCATAAGCCTTGTGCGAATCCCTGACGCGAAACGCCATGCCGCAGGCCGAAGGCCCGTGCTCGGCGGCAAAGTAGGCCGCAGGACTGTTGGGCTCGCGGTTGACGATGAAGTTGATGTCGCCCTGGCGGTAGAGCACCACGTCCTTCGAGCGATGCTTCGCCACCAGCCGGAAGCCCAGCTTCTCGAAGAAGGGCTCGAGCGTGTTGGGCGTCGGCGACGCGAACTCGACGAACTCGAAGCCCATCAGGCCCATGGGGTTCTCAAACAGATCTGTCATGGATGTGCCTATCAGACGAGCTCGGTCAGTGCGTTCTCGAACGCGGTGCGGGCAATGCCGGTGTGGTCGCTGGAGCGCACATGGCAACGCTCGAGCGCCGAGGCCACGGTGGACGAGACGTCGTCGAAGATCGCCTCGTCGGAAATCTCCACGTTGTCCTGCATCAGGAACGCGAACGCGCGCGCCATGCCGCAATTGGCGATGAAGTCGGGAATCACCGCCACCTTCGAATCGGCCTGCTCGTAGATCGGGCCGTAGAAGATCTCGCGATCGGCAAAGGGCACGTTGGCGCCGCTTGACACGACTTCGAGACCGCCCTGGATCAGCTGCTCGATCTGCTGCTGCGTCACCAGGCGCGATCCGGCGCAAGGCAGGAAGATTTCCGCGCCCGCGCACCAGACAGCGCGATGGATCACGTCGAACGGGAGCATGCCCTTCGCGGCCAACTGGTTGCCCTTCTTCTGCAGGAACAGCGTGCGGATCTGTTCGAAGCTGAAGCCATCGGGATTAAGCAACCCGCCCTCGCGATCGATGATGCCGACCACGCGTGCGCCGGCCTGCGCAAGGTAGTAAGCCGCGGCGGAGCCGACATTGCCCCAGCCCTGCACGATGACGCGCTTGCCCGCAACCTCGCCGCCGTAGAGCCTGTAGTAGTGAAGCACCGATTCGGCCACACCCCAGCCGGTGATCAGGTCCGCCACCAGGTACTTGCGGGCGGGATCGGGCGTGTAGCGCGGATCCTCGACGACCTTGGCCACGCCCATGCGCAACTGGCCGACCTTCTGGATTCGCTCGCTGTCGCTGGGCTCGAAGTGCCCGTTGACCACGCCCTCCTGCGGATGCCACAGCCCGTAGCTCTCGGTGATCGGGATCACCTCGTGCACCTCGTCGACATTCAGGTCGCCGCCGGTGCCGTAATAGGTCTTGAGCAGCGGCGTCACCGCCTTGTACCAGCGCCGCAGCACCTCGTTCTTGCGCGGATCGGCGGGATCGAAATCGATGCCCGACTTCGCGCCGCCGATGGCCGGGCCGGAGACGCTGAACTTGACTTCCATGGTCTTCGCCAACGACTCCACCTCGCGCCGGTCGAGCCCCGGGCGCATGCGCGTGCCGCCGCCGGCAGCGCCGCCGCGCAGTGAATTGATGACAACCCAGCCCTTGGCGGGCGTCTCGGCGTCGTGCCATTCAAAGACGATCTCGGGCGCCTTGTTCTCGAAACGGTTCAGCAGTTCTTTCATCTCTATCTTTCAGGTTCTCTGGCGTCAGGCCAGAAGCAATTTGTCGTCGTCGAGTTTTTCGCCGCGCGTCTTCTCGAACATGTGCAGCAGGTCGGGCACGTCCATGCAGGCGCGCTCGGGTCCCTTGACGTCGAGGATCACGCGGCCTTCATGCAGCATCACCGTGCGCGTGCCGTAGTCGAGCGCCTGGCGCATGCTGTGCGTGACCATCATGGCCGTCAGCTTGCCGGCCTCGACGATCTTCGCGGTGAGTTCGAGCACGAAAGCAGCGGTCTTCGGATCGAGCGCGGCCGTGTGCTCGTCGAGCAAGAGAATGCGCGACGGCTGCAGCGAGGCCATCAACAGGCTCACCGCCTGACGCTGACCGCCGGAGAGCAGGCCCATCCGGTCAGCCAGGCGGTTCTCGAGCCCGAGGTTGAGAATGCTCAGCTTCTCGCGGAAGAGTTCGCGAAGCTTGCGCGTCAGCGAGAAGCCGAAGCTGCGGCGCGCACCACGCTTCCACGCCAGCGCCATGTTCTCCTCGATCGTGAGCGCCTCGCAGGTGCCCGCCATCGGGTCCTGGAAGACGCGCGCGACCAGGTCCGAGCGCTGCCATGCCGAGCGGCGGGTGACGTCGCTTTCGTCGATCTGGATGCTGCCGCGATCGACAGAGAGGTCGCCGCTCACGGCATTCAGGAAGGTCGACTTGCCGGCCCCATTGGAGCCGATCACGGTCACGAACTGCCCCGTGGGGATGCTCAGGTCCAGCCCGCGCAGCACCCGGTTCTCGATCGGGGTGCCGGGGTTGAAAGTGATTTCCAGGCCTTTGGCGCGCAACATTACTTGGCCTCCTTGACGACGCGTGTCGGATTGGCGCGCACACCGGGCCACAGGCCGGCCAGCTTGCGCTTGTAGGTGGGAACGAGCAGCGCGAACGCGACCAGCACGGCAGTCACCAGGTTCAGGTCCTGGGCCTTGAGGCCGATGAAGTCGCTGTTGAGCGCCAGCGCGATGAAGAAGCGATAGAGCACCGCACCGAGCACGCAAGCCAGCGTCGTGATGACCAGGCTGCGCGCCGGCAGGATGGTCTCGCCGATGATCACCGCGGCCAGGCCGACCACGATCGTGCCGATGCCCATCGAGATGTCGGCGCCGCCCTGGCTCTGCACGAACAAGGCCCCGGCCAGCGCGACCAGCCCGTTGGACAGCGCCAGACCCCACACCGTCAGCCGGTCTGTCGAGATGCCCTGCGCCCGCGCCATGCGCGGATTGCCGCCGGTGGCGCGCATGGCCAGGCCGACTTCCGACGCAAAGAACAGGTCGATCAGAACCTTGGCGGCGACCACGATCGCCAGCAGCACCAGCGGCTTGAGCACGTAGTCAGGCAGACCGCCGAATTCGAGCATGGTGAAGACCGTCGGCTCGTCGATCAGCGCAATGTTGGGCTTGCCCATGACGCGCAGGTTGATCGAATAGAGCGCGATCATCACCAGGATGCTGGCGAGCAACTGCATGATGCGCAGGCGCACGTTGAGCCACGCCGTGAGGTAGCCCGACAGCGCGCCGGCGACGATCGCCGCCGCGGTGGCGGCAAACGGATTCCAGCCCGCGACGATCAGCGCCGCGGCCACGGCACCGCCCAGCGGGAAGCTGCCGTCGACCGTGAGGTCGGGGAAGTTGATGATGCGGAACGAGAGGAAGACGCCCAGGGCGACCAGTCCGAATATCAGACCGATCTCGATGGCGCCGAGGGAGGCAATCAGCGACATATCCGTTGCGCCCGCTTACTTGACGACGACCTGGGCCGACTTGACGAGCTCATCCGACAGCGTCACGCCCTGCTTCAGCGCAGCAGCCGGATTGACGTGCAACTCGAAGGTGTTGCTGGTCTGCGAAGCGATCGTGCCCGGCGCCTGTCCCTGAAGAATGCGCACCACGATCTTTCCGGTCTGGTGGCCGATGTCGTAGTAGTTCAGGCCCAGCGCCGCGACGGCACCGCGCTTGACCGCGTCGGTATCCGCCGCGACCACCGGGATCTTCGCTTGCTGGGCCACCTTGACGATGCCCTCGAAGGCCGACATCACGTTGTTGTCGGTGGGCGCGTAGATGACGTCGACCTTGCCGACCAGGCTCTGCGCCGCACTCGCCACGTCGACCGTGCGCGCCGCGGCGCCTTCCACCAGCGTCATGCCAGCGGCCGGCACCGCCTTCTTCAGCGCCTCGATGATCGCCACCGAATTGGCCTCGCCCGGGCTGTAGATCACGCCGACGCGCTTCGCGTTGGGAACGACCCGCTTGATCAACTCCAGGTGCTTGTCCAGCGGCGAAAGATCGGACACGCCCGTGACGTTGGTGCCCGAAGCCTCCCAGCCCTTGACCAGCTTGGCCGCGACCGGATCGGTGACCGCGCTGTAGACGACCGGGATGTCCTTGCTCGCCGCGACCACGGCCTGCGCCGACGGCGTCGCGATCGCGACGATCACGTCCGGACGCTCGCCGACGTACTTGCGGGCGATCTGCGCGGCCGTGCCGTTGTTGCCCTGCGCGCTCTGATATTCGTACTTGAGGTTCTTGCCGGCTTCGAAACCGGCCGCCTTCAGCTCATCCCTGACGCCGTCGCGCACGGCGTCGAGCGCCTTGTGCTCGACGATCGCCGTGACCGCGACCGACTTCTCGGCAGCAAAACTGGGCGCGGCGGCGGCGGTGGCGACGGCGGCGGCGATCAAGGCAAGGGAGGAACGCAGGAAAGAATGTTGCACGTTGAGGTCCTTGTGAGAAATAGTCGGCGTAGTTCAATTTAGAAAACTGCCTCGACCGAGAACCTGTTTGATCCCCGTCCCGGAGCCGCCTTCAAGGAAGAGAAGTGTGAACTTCCGCACGGAAAATCTGTTTTCATCGAGGGTTGGGGCGAACCCTCAGGCAAGCAACATAATTTCTCGTTCATAACAAAAAAGGAGAAGATCTTGTACGAACCAGAATTCGATCGCATCGACCGCAAAATCCTCGCCTTCCTGCAGGAGCACGGGCGCGCGTCCAACCTGGAACTCGCCGAGGCTGCGGGGCTGTCGCCCGCCCAATGCCATCGCCGCCACCGTCGGCTGGAAGAAGCGGGATTCATCTCGCGCTATGAAACGCGCCTGGCCCCCGCGCGGCTCGACCTGCACGTGGTGGCATTCATCCTCGTGGCGATGGAGAAGGGGCATATCCGCGACCTGTCGAAGTTCACCGACGTGGTCATCGACATGCCGGAAGTGCTCGAGTGCTACTCGATCACCGGCGATTACGACTTCGTCATCAAGGTCATTGCGCGCGACCTCAAGGGGCTGTCGCAGTTCCTGATCGACAAGCTGATGCGACTGCCGGGCGTGGACGGCGTGCGTTCCAGCGTCTGCCTGGATGAGTTCAAGTGCACCAGTTCGCTGCCGCTGCCTGAATGACGGCGGCGTCCCCGCGATCGGCGCGCTCGGAGCAAAATGGTCGACGCCATGACAGGCGACCTTTTCGCAAGCAATGCAAGCAACGCAAGCGAAGCGCCGGTGCTCCCGGATCGCTCTGGCCAACTATTGCAACTGGTGCGCGACCTGGCCGACGAGTTGCATCGCGGCAGCGGGTCCGCGACAAGCCTGGGCCTTGACCATTCGCTCACGCGCGACTACGGGCTCGACAGCCTGGCACGCGCCGAGTTGCAGGTGCGGATCGAACGCGAGTTCGGCACGACGTTCGCCGAAGCATCGTTCGCCGAAGCCGAGACACCGCGCGATCTGCTGGGCGCGCTATCCCTCGCGCCCGCTGGCGGCGGCTCATCTGTCACCACCACCCCAGAGCCTGCCGCCGAAACGACCGAAATCGGCTACCCGCCGGATTCGATCGCGACCCTTGTCGACGTGCTCGACTGGCATGTCGAGCACCATGGCGACCGGCTGCTCGTGACGCTCGATTCCGATCAGGGCCCGACCACCCAGCTCAGCTACGCGCGCCTGCAGATCGATGCGCTCGCGGTTGCCGGCTGGCTGGCCGAGCAAGGCTTCGGCGCCGGCGACAAGGTGGCCGTGATGTTGCCGACCGGCAGCGATTTCTTCGCCGCGTTCTACGGGGCGCTGTACGCCGGCTGCGTGCCGGTGCCGCTGTACCCGCCGGCGCGGCTGTCGCAACTCGAGGATCACCTGCAGCGCCTGTTCGGCATCCTGCGCAACGCCGAGGCGACGCTGCTCATCACGGTCGCGCAGGCGAAGCCGCTCTCGCGCTTGCTGACGGCGCATTGCGAGACGCTCAGACAGGTGGTGACGATCGCCGACCTGTTCACGGCGGACGTGTCCGCAGAGTCTTTCGTGCGGCCCGCGATCCGCCCCGATGCCACCGCGTTCCTGCAATACACCTCGGGCAGCACCGGCAGCCCGAAGGGCGTCGTGGTCAGCCACGCCAACCTGCTCGCCAACGTTCGGGCGATGCGGCGCGCAGCGCGAATCACGAGCAGCGATACCTTCTTGTCGTGGCTGCCGCTGTACCACGACCTCGGGCTGATCGGCGCCTGCATCGGCAGCCTGTGTGTCGGCTACCGGCTGGTGCTGATGTCACCGCTGGAGTTCCTGGCAAGGCCGGCGCGCTGGCTGTCGGCCATCGACCGCCATCGCGCCAGCGTTTCGGCGGCGCCCAATTTCGCCTACGAGCTGTGCCTGAACAAGCTCGCGGATGCCGACCTCGAAGGCCTCGACCTGAGCAGTTGGCGGCTCGCTTTCAATGGCGCCGAGCCGGTGAGCGCAACGACGATCGAGCGCTTCGCGTCGCGCTTCGCACCTTACGGATTCCGGCGCGAGGCGATGTTCACCGTCTACGGACTGGCCGAAGGCGTGCTCGGCGTCACGTTCCCGCCGCTCGGCCGCGGTGCGCTCATCGATCGGGTCGACCGCACCGCGCTGCGCGAGCGCGGCGTCGCCCGGCCCGCTGCAACCGACGATGCGCAGGCGTTGCAAGTCGTTTCCTGTGGATTGCCGCTGCCCGGGGTCGAGGTGCGTATCGTCGACACGGCCTCGCAGGAACTGCCCGAACGTGAGCAAGGCCGGGTCCAGTTTCGCGGGCCATCGGCGACCAGCGGCTACTACCGCAATCCGGCCGCGACCGCAGCGCTGATCGACGGCGGATGGCACAACACCGGCGACCTCGGCTACTTCGCCAGTGGCGAGTTGTATCTGACCGGCCGTGCAAAAGACGTGATCGTCCGCCGCGGCGCCAACATCCACCCTGCCGACCTCGAATCCGCGCTCGCAAGCCTGCCGGGCGTCCGCAAGGGGGGCGTCGCGGTGTTCCCGGCGACCGATGCACAGGGCGGCAGCGAGCGGCTCGTCGTGCTGGCCGAGGTGCGCGCCACCGACGCGCAGGTGCACCACGAGATCAAGGCCGCGATCACGGCAACCACCGTGGACCAGATCGGGATGCCGCCCGACGACATCGTCCTCGCGCCGCCGGGAACGGTGCTGAAGACCTCGAGCGGCAAGATCCGCCGCGCCACTGCGCGCGAGCTCTACGAGCAAGGCGCGCTCGGGCGTTCGCAGCATGCGCCCTGGCGCCAGCTCATCCGGCTCGTCACCGGCGCTGCGGCCGCGCAGGCGCAGCGAAGCACACGCAGCGCCGCGCGACTCGCCTGGGGGTGCTGGGCCGGGGTGATTTTCTTGCTCGGCGGCATCGGCGCCTGGCTGACAACGATGGTTCTGCCGGACATCGCGCTGCGCCGCCGCGCGGCGCGTGCGTGGGCACGAGCGGCGACTCGGCTTGCCGGCGTCCATGTGCGCATCGAAGGGCTCGAGCGGCTGCCGGCTTCGAGCGCTGCCCTGGTGGTCGCGAACCACTCGAGCTATGCCGATTCGATCATCCTCACGGCCGCGCTTCCGCCGCGTTTCGCCTATGTCGCCAAACGCGAGCTGGAGGCAACCGCCATGCTCGGCGTGATGCTCAAGCGGCTCGGGGCGGTGTTCGTGGAGCGTGCCGATCTCGCCGGCGCCGTCGAAGACACGGCGGCGCTCGAATCGCATGCGCGCGCCGGCGAGCCGCTGATCGTCTTCCCCGAGGGAACATTCAGACGCGCGCCCGGCGTACTGCCCTTCAAGCTCGGCGCCTTCGTGGTCGCTGCACATACCGAGACGCCGGTGATCCCGGTCGCGTTGATCGGTACGCGGTCGCTGCTGCGCCCCGGGCAGTGGCTGCCGCGCCGCACGGAGGTCGTGATCGAGGTCGGCTTGCCGATCGTCGCGTCGCAGCACGACTGGAGCGCTGCGGTCGCACTGCGCGATGCTGCGCGGCATGCGATCCTCGAGCGGGTTCCAGAGCCCGACACCGGCATCGAACTCGAACCCGTGGGTGCTCTCGCCGCTTGATGGAACCGGAGCGAGTTCACCGCCCCATCGCATCGCACGCTACGCGCAATGGCGCCGCACGCGCGCTGGCAACGCTCGCATCCACACGGGCGCCCGCATTTCTGCGTTCCGCGTCCTTGATCAGCTCATTCAGGCACGCCGCTTCTCGCAGTTGCTCGTAGCAAACGCGATAGGCCGCGCTGCTGGGATGCACACCGTCGAGCGAGAAGTACATCGAAGGCTCGTTCGAGAACGGCTCCTCGCCGCGCTGCCGGAAGACGCTGAGGAAAAGCACTCCGTACCGCGCGGCCATCCGTTCGAACAGCATGCAGGCGCGGTAGGTCTGCAAACTCGCCCACCATGACCAGGGCGCCATGAACACCGGCGCGAGGCCGAGATTGGCGCTGCACAGCCAAAGCACTTTCGTGCCGAGGCGGGTCAGTTCCGGCAGCAGGACATCGGCTTCGAGTGCAAGCCGCCCCATGGGCGTCAGGCGCAACACATCGTTGCCTCCGACCAGCAACAGAATCAGGTCGTAGGGCGGTGCAGCTTCGTCTGCCGCCAAAACGCTCACTTGCTTGCGCACGTCTTCGAGCCGCGCGCCGCTCACCGCCAGGTTGGTGATCTCGACCTGCGGATGCTCGGCGCTCAACATCCCCGGAATGGTTTCGCCGGGCAGGTTGGCGCCCAAGCCCACGCCGGTGCTGTCGCCCAGCACCAGCACCCGCGCCAACGGCTGCTCGGGCTTGCATTCGTAGGGACGGTGCACGGACCAGGTGGTGCGGGCCGTCCGGAGGGCGTGGCGCATCCGCAGCCACTGTGCCGCGGTGACGGATACGAGCGCGATGCCAGCCATCGCCCCAGCCATCGCCGCGCCCGCACGCAATGCACGGAACGCCATCATCGACGCCTCCTTTTCTTCGCTTCGACTGCGTTCATTTTGTGACGAATCGCAGCGCGCCGCTTGCCGGAACAAAGGTCCCCTCGGTGCAGGACGACGCCGCGCTCGCGGCGCGAGCACGCGCCGGCCGAATGCTCCAAAACCCTGATTGATTTAATTAACGATGTAAATACGATCAAACAATCAGAACACCATCAAGCATGTCTTCAGCACCCACCATCGCCGACATCGCACGGACTGCCGGCGTAGGCACGGCCACGGTCGACCGCGTGCTCAACGGGCGCCCCGGGGTCAATGCCGAAACGGTGCAGCGCGTGATGCAGGTGGTCGAGGAACTTGGCGCCCCGCAGCAGCCGGGCCGGCCACGCCGCGGCGCGAATGCGCGGTTCGCCTACGTACTGCCCGCGGACCCGACGCCCTTCCTCGATCTGGTCGAGCGGCAGATCGCACAGGCGGCGGGCGATTTCCGGCATGCCCACATCACCGAGGTCACGCATCGCATGGACGCCACCGACCCCGCGCGCTTTGCCGAGGAACTGGCCCAGGTCGCCGATTGCGAAGGGGTGGCCGTGCTGGCGCCCGACATGCCGCCGATCAAGCGCGCCATCAACGAACTGGTGCGCGCCGGCGTCCACGTGGTGACCCTCTTCTCCGACGTGGCGGGTTCGATGCGCGAGACCTGCATCGGCGCCGACAACCGCGCCGCCGGCCGGACCGCCGGCCTGCTGCTGGGACGGATGGCCAACGACAGCCGACGCGACACGCTGCTGCTGTCATCGCAGGCGACCCGTCTGTCGGCGGAGATCGAGCGGCGCATCGGCTATGCGCACGCCATCGAGGAACGCTTTCCGAAGCTGCGCTTGGTGCGCACGCCCGACCTGCCGGCCGATGACGACGGCGCCTGCAAAGCGTTGCTGCAGGCATTGCAGAACGAGATCGATCCGGCGCGCGTGGCGGGCATCTACAACGTCGGCTCGGGCAGCGCGGGGGTTGCGCGCGCCATGGCGGAAGCCGGGCTGGCGCCGCAGGCTGGCGTGGTCGTCCACGACTTCACCGACGCCCATGCCTCGCTGCTGGGCGCGGATTCCCTTTCCTATGTCCTGCACCAGGACATTCATTACTGCGTGTTGACGGCTGCGCGCGTGCTGCGCGCGCTGTGCGAGAACGTTCGCGGCGCACTCAACGTGGTGCAGCCGCGCATCGAGATCCTGACGGCCGAGAACCTTCACTGAGCGGACGCCCGGTATGTGCCCCTGAACCCAACCTTTGGAGACAGACCATGAAATCGATGTCCAAGATGCTCCCGGGGGTGATCGCCCTCGCCGCTGCCACCGTGCTCAGCCTGACCGCGGCCGACGTGCGCGCTCAGGACAAGACCATCACCCTTTGCTGGGCTGCCTGGGACCCGGCCAACGCGCTGGTCGAACTCTCGAAGGACTTCACCACGAAGACCGGCATCAAGATGAAGTTCGAGTTCGTGCCGTGGACCAGCTTTGCCGACCGCATGCTCAACGAGCTCAACTCCAAGGGCAAGCTGTGCGATCTCATCATCGGCGACAGCCAGTGGATCGGCGGCGCGGCCGAGCAAGGCCAGTACGTCAAGCTCAACGAGTTCTTCGACAAGGAAGGCATCAAGATGACGGACTTCGCGCCCGCCACCGTGGTGGGCTACGCGGAGTGGCCGAAGAACACACCCAACTACTGGGCGCTGCCGGCGATGGCCGATGCGGTCGGCTGGACCTACCGCAAGGACTGGTTCGCCAAGCCCGAGCTGCAGGCCGAGTTCAAGAAGAAGTACAACCGCGACCTCGCGCCGCCGAAGACCTGGACCGAATTCAAGGAAGTGGCCGAGTTCTTCCAGGGCCGCATGATCGACGGCAAGAAGGTCTACGGCGCCTACCTGTTCACCGAGCGCGGCTCCGAAGGCATCACGATGGGCGTCACCAACGTGCTCTATCCGATGGGCTTCAAGTACGAGGACCCGAAGAAGCCGTATGCGATGGACGGCTTCGTGAATTCGCCCGACGCGGTGCGCGGCCTGGAGTTCTACAAGGCGCTCTACAAGGGCGCCACACCGCCCGGGCTGACCAATGCCTACATGACCGAAGGCCTCGACGCCTTCAAGTCGGGCCAGGTCGCGATGATGATGAACTGGTTCGCCTTCTTCCCGGGCCTCTACAAGGACCCGAACGTCGGCGGCGACAAGATCGGCTTCTTCGTCAATCCCTCGGACAAGGCCAAGGGCGTGCAGCTCGGCGGCCAGGGCATCTCGGTGGTTTCCTATTCGCCGAACCGGAACGAGGCGCTGCAATACATCAAGTGGTTCGCGAACCCCGAGGTGCAGAAGAAGTGGCAGGCCATCGGCGGTTCGTCGGCTGCCAAGGCGGTGCTGAACGACCCGGCCTATCCGAAGAGCTCGCCGTTCGCGCAGCCGTTCCTCGACTCGATGGACATGGTGGTCGACTTCTGGGCCGAGCCTTCGTATGCTCAGTTGCTGCTGGCGATGCAGAAACGCGTGCATGACTACGTGGTCGCCGACAAGGGCACCGCCAAGGAGGCGCTCGATGCACTGGTGGTGGACTGGAAGAAGGTCTTCAAGGACGACGGCAAGGCCAAGTAACGCGCCCGGCCGCAGTCGCCATCCATCGTCGATGCAGAACCCGACCGTCATCGTCGTCCGCGCCGCGCAGGCCACGCCGCCCAGCGTGGCGGTGCGGATGCGCGGTCTCTCCGACCGCGCGATCGCATGGCTGTTTGTCGGCCCGACGATGCTGTTGCTGCTGGCGATCAACATCTTCCCGCTGATCTGGACGATCAAGCTGTCGTTCACCAACTACCGGGCCAACCGGCCCAACGCGACGGTGGTCGACGTCGGCATCGACAACTACGTGTCGGTGCTGACCGACCCCGACATCTGGCTGGCGATGCAGGCCACCGCCCACTTCCTGTTCTGGACCATCTTCCTGCAGGTGCTGATCGGCTTCGCGCTGGCCTACCTCATCGATCGCAAGTTCCGCGGCCACGGCTTCTGGACGACGATGATCTTGATCCCGATGATGCTGTCGCCCGCCGTGGTCGGCAATTTCTGGGCCTTCCTCTACCAGCCTCAGACCGGCCTCTTCAACTATGCCGTGTCGTACCTCTCGGGCGTGCCGGCCTCGTCGTTCGAGATGATCGGCTCGGTCAAGCTCGCGCCGTGGGCCATCATCATCGTCGACACCTGGATGTGGACGCCCTATGTGATGCTGATCTGCCTCGCGGGCCTGCGCTCGATCCCCGACTACATCTACGAGGCGGCCGAAGTCGACCGCGCCTCGAAGTGGCGCCAGTTCTGGTCGATCACGCTGCCGATGGTGCTGCCGTTCATCATGCTGGCGGTGCTCTTCCGCGGCATCGAGAACTTCAAGATGTTCGACATGGTCAACCTGCTGACTTCGGGTGGCCCGGGCTCGGCGACCGAACTCGCCTCGATCACCCTCAAGCGCGAGGCCTTCGAGAAGTGGCGCACCGGCTATTCGTCAGCCTTCGCCATCATCCTTTTCGTTGCGGTGTTCGGCCTGGCCAACATCTACGTCAAGGCCCTCAACCACGTGAAGAATCGCTGAGGCACCGCATGAGCATCGGTATCGGCATCAGCACCGCGCACTCCGTCGTCGAGCCGAGTTCGCGCACCCGGCTCGTCGCCGGCGCGGTCGTGGTGCTGTATGCGCTGGTCACGATGATCCCGCTGGTCTGGATCATCCTGACCGGCTTCAAGACGCCGACCGATTCGATCAGCTATCCGCCGAAGATCCTGTTCACGCCTTCGCCGCAGGGCTACTGCAACCTCTTCACGACCCGCTCGCGCCAGACGCCCGAATACATCGCCTCACTGCCGCCACCGACCGACGTCTGCGACAAGGTGGCGCGAGACGACCACATGGTGGTCGCCGGCCGATCGAACTACATCCCGCGCTTCGTCAACTCGCTGATCATCGCCTTCGGCTCGACAGTGCTGTCGGTGGGCATCGGCGTGATGGCGGCCTATGCGTTCTCGCGCTTCAATGTGCCGCTGAAGGACGACTTGCTGTTCTTCATCCTGTCGACGCGGATGATGCCGCCGATCGCGGTGGCGATCCCGATCTTCCTGATGTACCGCGAGCTTGGCCTGTCGGATACGCGACTCGGCATGATCCTGCTCTACAGCGCAGTCAACGTGTCGCTGGCGGTGTGGCTGCTCAAGGGCTTCATCGACGAGATCCCGCGCGAATACGAAGAGGCCGCGATGGTCGACGGCTACACGCGGCTGCAGGCCTTCCGCAAGGTGGTGCTGCCGCAGGCCACCACGGGCATCGTCGCGACCTCGATCTTCTGCCTGATCTTTGCGTGGAACGAATACGCCTTCGCGGTGCTGCTGACCTCGGGCACCGCGCAGACGGCGCCGCCCTTCATCCCGATCATCATCGGCGAAGGCGGTCAGGACTGGCCGGCCGTCGCCGCCGGAACCACGTTGTTCCTGGTGCCGATCCTGGTCTTCACGATCCTGCTGCGAAAGCACCTGCTGCGCGGCATCACTTTCGGCGCGGTGCGCAAATAGGAGTGCAGGAGTGCCAGACATGCCGACCGCCCCACCCTCCATCTCCCGACGCCAATGGCCGCGCTGGCTGCGCCGCGGACCGATGGAAGTCGTCGCCTGCATCGTGATCACCGCGGGCCTCGTGATGATGCTGCAGCCGCTCGCGATGCCGCTCTTCACCTGGTCGTTCATCACCACCCTGTTCGGCACTGCGCTGTTCATGGTCGTCTCCAAGTTTCCGGACTGAGCCATGGCCGAGATCCGCGTCCACCAACTGCACAAGGCCTTCGCCGACTTCACCGCGGTGAAGAATTCGAGCTTCACAGTGCGCGACGGCGATTTCTTCTGCCTGCTCGGTCCTTCGGGCTGCGGCAAGACCACCACACTGCGGATGATCGCGGGGTTGGAGCTGCCGACATCAGGCCAGATCTTCCTCGGCAACGAGGACGTCAGCTTCAAGCGCGCATCGGCGCGCGACATCGCCTTCGTGTTCCAGATGTTCGCGCTCTATCCGCACATGAACGTACGTCACAACATCGCCTTCCCGCTGGTCTCGCAAGGAATGGCGCGCGCCGAGATCCATCGCCAGGTCGACCAGGCGGCGCGCACACTGCGCATCACGCATCTGCTGGACAAGCCGGTGTCGCAGCTGTCGAGCGGCGACCGCCAGCGTGTGGCGCTCGGGCGCGCCATCGTCCGCCAGCCGATGGCTTTCCTGATGGACGAACCGCTCGGCGCGCTCGACGCCGAATTCCGCGAAGTGATGTGCCAGGAACTGCGCGCGCTGCACGACCGGCTGCACGCCACCACCGTGTACGTGACGCACGACCAGATGGAAGCGATGGCGATGGCCGACGTGATCGCCGTGATGAACGAAGGCGTGATCGAGCAGCTAGGTGCGCCGCTGGAGGTGTATGAGCGGCCGGCGAGCGTCTTCGTCGCCGACTTCATCGGCGCACCGTCGATGAACTTCCTGCCGTTCGAAGCGGGCTTTGCGAGTGGCGAACACGCGATCCGCATCGGCCCGGCGCAGATCGAAGTACCCATCCTGCGCGAAGACATTCCGCCGCGCGCATTGCTGTGCGGCGTGCGGCCCGAGCATCTTCGTCTCGAAGAAGCCTCGCCGTTGCGTGCCGAGGTGCTCGGGACCGAATACCTCGGCACGCGCACCGTCGTCACGCTGGTCACGGCGCAAGGCGCCACGGTCCGCGCCAAGGTCGACGTCACGCTCCCGGTGGCGCGCGGCGACCACGTCGGACTGGCCTTCGACGCCTCGGCGATCTCGCTGTTCGACGCGGCTTCGGGCCGGGCGCTGCGCACCGCCCGCGACGAGGCGCCGCAACGGACCCGGCAGGGAGCGCGCCATGGCTGAGCTTCGCCTCGCCAACGTCGGGAAGCGCTTCGGCGCAGTGCGGGCCATCGACGGACTGAGCCTCGACATGCCGAGCGGCGAGTTCTTCGTGCTGCTCGGTCCGAGCGGCGCCGGCAAGACCACCACGTTGCGGCTGGTGGCAGGCCTCGAAAAGCCGGACGCAGGGCGCGTCTCCATCGGCGGGCGCGACGTGACGGCGCTCGCGCCGGCGTTGCGTGATGTGGCCTTCGTCTTCCAGCAGTATTCGCTCTATCCGCACCTGAACGTCTACGACAACCTCGCCTTTCCGCTGCGCTCGCCCCTTCGCCCGATTTCCGAGAACGAGGTGCGCCGGAAGATCGAGGAAGTGGCACGCATGCTGCGCATCCACGACAAGCTGAAGAACCCCGCGACCCGACTCTCGGGCGGCCAGATGCAGCGCGTGGCGATCGGCCGAGCCCTCGTGCGCGACCCGTCGATCTACCTGATGGACGAGCCGTTGTCCTCGCTCGACGCCAAGCTGCGCAATGACCTCCGGCTCGAACTCAAGCGCATCCAGCAGGACCTCGGCGCCACCATGCTCTACGTGACGCACGACCAGATCGAGGCCATGACCATGGCCACCCGCATCGGCGTGCTCGACAACGGCGTGCTGGTGCAGGTCGGCACGCCGCAGCAGATCTACGAGAACCCGAGCAGCGCCCATGTGGCGTCCAGGCTGGGCTCGCCGCGCATCAACCTCGTTGCGCGGGCACTGGTGCCGGAACTCGACGGCCCGCCGCGCGCGGTCACCGTCGGCGTGCGGGCGGAGCATCTGAGGCTGCATGGCCAGACGACAAGCCCGGCGAGCCGGGCACACCGCGCCGCAAGAGTCAGGCGCATCGAGCGCCTGAGCGACCTGCACCTTGTGCACGTCGGCCTCGACGGCAGCGACCAGGAACTCATCGTCTCGGCACCCGCGAACGCAAGCTTCGCGCCGAACGACGCCGTACACGTGGAACTGGTGCGCCCGCTCTGGTTCGACGCCGAGGGTCTGCGCATCAGCGCGTGACCCAGGCAACATCATTGGGAGCACACATGGCCGACATCGACCTGATCCGGAACGCAACCCAGACGCTGATCGACCACGTCGATGAACTGACGGCCCTCGACCAGGCCATCGGCGACGGCGACCACGGACTCAACATGCGGCGCGGCGCGCTGGCCATCCAGGGCAAGCTCGACGAACTCGCCGGCCAGTCGCTCAACGAGGCATTGCGCACCATGGGCATGACCTGCATGTCGACCATCGGCGGCTCGTCGGGCCCCGTGTTCGGCACGCTGATGGTCACGCTCGGCAAGGAACTGCCCGACCCGCCGACGCCGAGCGCCATGGCGGCCGCGCTCGATGCGGGCATCAAGGCACTCACTCGTCTGGGCAAGGCCGAAGTCGGCCAGAAGACATTGCTCGATGTGCTCGACCCGGTGCAGAAGGTGCTCGCCGAAGGCGGCGATGGCCTGGCCGCCCGGGTTCGCGAATGCGCCTTCGCCAGCGCCGACTCGACCGCCGCGATGGACGCGATCAAGGGCCGCGCGTCCTTTCTCGGCGAGCGCGCACTGGGCCACGTCGATCCGGGCTCGCGTTCTGTGGCATTGATCATCGGCGCGATCTGTGACAGCCTGACCTCGCCGGCGCAACCGTCTTCCCTTTCCGCCTGAAAGCGCATCATGAAGAAGCTCATCAACGACGTCGATTCCCTGCTGTCCGAATCCCTGGACGGCTTCGCGGCCGCGCACGCAGACATCGTGGCGCTCGGCGAGACCGGCCCGTTCGTCCGGCGGCGCACGCCCAAGCCCGGCAAGGTCGCGCTGATCTCGGGGGGCGGTTCGGGGCACGAACCGCTGCACACGGGCTTCGTCGGCCACGGCATGCTCGATGCGGCCTGCCCTGGCCAGGTGTTCACCTCGCCCACGCCCGACCAGATGCTGGCCGCGGCGCAGGCCGTGGACACCGGTGCGGGCGTGCTGTTCATCGTCAAGAACTACTCCGGCGACATGATGAATTTCCAGATGGCCGCGGAGATGGTCGACTGCGACAACGAGACCGTCATCGTCAACGACGACGTGGCCGTCGAGAACTCGACCTACACCACCGGTCGGCGAGGCGTCGCGGGCACGCTGATCGTGGAGAAGATCGTCGGTGCCGCGGCCGAGCGCGGCGACAAGCTCGCTGCCCTGAAGGCGCTCGGCGATTCGGTCAACAAGGCCACCGCCTCGATGGGCGTTGCGCTCACGTCCTGCACGGTGCCGGCCGCCGGCAAGCCGACCTTCCAGATCGGGCCTGACGAGATGGAGATGGGCGTCGGCATCCACGGCGAACCCGGCCGGCGCAGGGTCAGGCTGTCATCGGCCGACGACATTGCCGCCGAACTCGGCGGCGCGATCCTCAAGGATCTTTCGCTCAAGCCCGGGCAGCAGGTGCTGCTGCTGGTCAACGGTTTTGGCGGTACGCCGCTGATGGAGCTCTACCTGATGGTGCACGCGATGCGCAAGGTGCTCGACGGCCACCAGCTCAAGGTCGCGCGCTACCTCACCGGGTCCTATGTCACTTCGCTCGAGATGGCTGGATGCTCAGTCACGGTGAGCGCGATGGACGACGCGACCCTGGCGCTCTGGGATGCGCCGGTCCACACCGCGGCGCTGCGCTGGGGCATGTGAGCAGTTCGATGATCGGGCCCGGAAACATCTTGAGCCCGTCCTCTTGTGATTTCGTCCGACGAAATAAGCTTTATTGAACAAAAACAATAGGCTCCAACGATTGGTGGCAAAACGGGCCCGGGCGTATGATCGTCGAGCAAAAACGGGACACGGCGATGCTCGACGAGGTGCGGCAGACAGAAACCATTGGAGAAAAGACCTATCAACGCCTGCGCGCGGACATCGTCAGCGGCCGGCTGGCGCCCGGGGAGCGCCTGACGCTCGACCGCATGCGCGATGCCTACGAGGTCAGCGTCGGCACGCTGCGCGAGAACCTGAATCGCCTGTCATCCGAAGGCCTGATCGTCGCCGAGGGCTCGCGCGGCTTCCAGGTCACTCCGATCTCGGCGGCCGACCTGCGCGAAGTGGCCGCCATGCGTTGCCTCCTCGAACTGCATGCCTTGCGCGAGTCCTTCGAAGCCGGGGACATGGAATGGGAAGGCAGGGTCGTCGCGGCCCATCACAAGCTCGCGTCGATGGAGCGCCGCATGAGCGTGGAGGAGCGTTCCAACGCACAGGCGTGGAAGCGCTATGACCGTGAATTCCACCGTGCGCTGATCTCGGCTTGCGGTTCGCAGGTCTTGCTCCAGACCCACTCGGTCATCTACGACCGGTATCTGCGTTATCAGATGGTCGCTGCGGTTTACCGCGGAGAAATCGCGGCCGGCGAGCACCAGCACTTGATGAGGTGCGCCCTGGAACGAGACTGGAAGGGTGCGCAGGTCACGCTGACCAGGCATGTGCAGGACTGCGTGAAGCACATGATCGACAAGCGACTGGTGACTTGAGGCGGCCTCCTGGCCCTATTCCAACTATTCCCATTGTTCGAGCAGTGCGCTCACGACATCGAGCCCGAGCGTCGCGTACATCATGAGGGCCATGGCTCCCCATACGAGGATCTGAAGGGGGAAGATAGCCGCGCGCCGGACCTTCTTCAATGCTCGCAGCAGGCCATCGTTCCTGATGGCGGGCTGCTTTTGCCGCACCGTGGATTTCACAGGCGCAGGGCCAAGCCCGCCAAGCCCGCTATCGTGCAGTTCAGGGTACATCTTCATCGGAGCGCTCCTAAAGTGCTACAAAAAATCATTCGATGAAATTAAGAGTAACACTTAATACTGAGCTTCGCCCAACTTCGGTGCCGGTTTCTGACGAAATCCGCTCGAATTAGTCAGTTTGGTGCGTTGCACAAGCGCCTGCGATACGGAATGTGAGACGCACGACCCCAGCCTGCCTGAAAATCCGCTTATTCGATTTTCAGATCAATGGCCTCCACTGAACTATCCACTCGCCAATTGCGCGCCTTCGTCGCGCTGGTCGACCTGCCCAACTTCACGCGCGCCGCCCAGGCCTGCCATCTTTCTCAACCGGCCTTCAGCATGCTTGTCCGCACGCTGGAGAGCGAAGTCGGCGCGCGGCTCTTCGACCGCAATACGCGCAGTGTCCAACTCACGCCGGAGGGCCGCGTGTTCGAAGTTTCGGCGCGGCGGCTCCTTGGCGACATCGAGCGGGCGGTCGGCAATCTGGACGACCATGTGCAGCGTCGCAAGGGACGCGTGCATGTCGCCGCCCTGCCCTCTCTGGCTGCGGGCTGGCTGCCGGCAATGTTCTCGGACTTCCACGCGCGCTGGCCTGGCATCGAACTCGTGCTGAGCGATCAGTTGTCGGATGCCTGCATCGACCTGGTGCGCGGAGGCCAGGCGGATTTCGCGCTGGCGGCGGCCGGCGGGCGCCCCGCCGACAGTTCGGAGCTGCGCATGCGCGTGCTGTGTACCGACCGCTTCCACCTGGTCTGCCGCGCCGACCACCCGCTCGCGACCGAGCCGAAGCTCACGCTGCGCAAGCTGCAACCCTGGGCCTTCATTCACATGACGCGCAACAGCAGCGTGCGGCAGGCGCTCGAAGTCGCCCTGCATCCGCTGGCGATGAACACGGTGCTCGAAGTCGAGCAATTGGCCACCGTGATGGGGATGGTCGAAGCCGGGCTCGGCATCAGCGTGGTGCCGGCCCTCACGCTCTACCAGTTCAGGCGCGAGACGATCGCGATCCGCCCGTTGCCGCTGCCGCAACTCACCCGGCGCATCTACCTCGTGCAACGGCGCGACGGCAGCCTGTCGGCCGCGGCGCAGGGACTGCACGACATGGTGGTGGCGCGGCTGGGCTCGCTATCGGTCGAATCCGCCGAAGAAAAGCCCGCGCCGCTCCATCCATCGGGCGGTCCTGGCACCTACCAGGTCACACCGTAGTCAGGGGGGATGGGACTTTCGTCAGGCGTCGTCCGACACGCGATCGGGCGCTATCGCTCGTGAAGCCCCTCTCGCGCAGGACTACAACAGTGGGTTCTTCCTCGCACTGGAGCCATTCCCGTGAATATCCCCGTGTCCTTCGGCGACACCGACGCCTACCTCTTTCGCGAAGGAACGCACTCGCGGCTGTACGAGCACCTCGGCGGGCATCTGCGCGACAACGACGCAGGCGCTTCGTTTGCGGTGTGGGCACCCAACGCAAGTTCGGTCGCGGTCATCGGCGACTGGAACCACTGGGACGGCCACGCCGAACCGCTTTCGCCGCGTCCGGACTCGACCGGCGTATGGCACGGCCATGCCGGGGGTGCGCGCCACGGGCATGCCTACAAGTACCGCATCCTCTCGAAGTCCGGGAGGGTGATCGAGAAGGCGGACCCGCTCGCATGCTTCGCGGAGGCGCCGCCGGCGACTGCGTCCAGACTCTGGTCGCTCGACTACACATGGTCTGACGCTGAATGGATGCGAACGCGTGCCGCGCGCAACAGCCTCGATGCGCCGATCTCCATCTACGAGGTGCATGCGGGCTCCTGGCGCCGTGACGACGGCCGCCCGATGGATTACCGCGCACTCGCACACGCACTGGCCGACTACGTGGTGTCCATCGGCTTCACCCACATCGAGTTGATGCCGATCACGGAACACCCGTTCTACGGCTCGTGGGGTTACCAGACGACGGGCTACTTCGCGCCCACCGCACGCTACGGGACGCCGCAGGACTTCATGTACTTCGTCGATCATCTGCACCAGCGCGGCATCGGCGTGATCCTGGATTGGGTGCCGTCGCACTTTCCGACGGATGCCCATGGTCTCGCCTCCTTCGATGGCACGCATCTGTACGAGCACGCTGATCCGCGTCAGGGCTTTCATCCGGAGTGGAACTCGGCGATCTTCAACTACGGCCGCGACGAGGTTCGCAGCTTCCTGATCTCATCGGCGCTCTTCTGGCTGGATCGCTATCACATCGACGGCCTGCGCGTCGATGCGGTGGCTTCGATGCTCTACCTCGACTATGCGCGGCAAGGCGGCGAGTGGATCCCCAATACCCGCGGCGGGCGCGAGAACCTCCAGGCGATCGGGTTCCTCCAGGAACTCAATCGTGCGGTCTACCGCGATCAGCCGGACACGTTCACGATCGCCGAGGAATCGACAGCCTGGCCACAGGTCTCGCGACCGACCGACATGGGCGGCCTCGGCTTCGGCATGAAATGGAACATGGGCTGGATGCACGACACCCTCGCCTACATGCATGAGGACCCGGTGCATCGCCGCTACCACCACCATCGACTGACCTTCTCGATGGTCTATGCCTTCAGCGAGAACTTCGTGCTACCGCTCTCGCACGACGAGGTCGTCTACGGCAAGGGTTCGCTGATCGGCAAGATGCCGGGCGATCCGTGGCGGCAGTTCGCCAACCTGCGCTCGCTGTTCGCCTACATGTGGGCGCATCCGGGGAAGAAGCTGCTGTTCATGGGCGGCGAGTTCGGGCAGCGGCGCGAGTGGACGCATGAAGGTCAGCTCGACTGGCCTTCGCTGGACGCGGCCGAGCACCGCGGCGTGCAGCACCTGGTCGGCGAATTGAACCGCCTCTATCGCACCGAGCCGGCCCTGCACGAGCTGGACTTTTCTTCGGAAGGCTTCCGGTGGCTCGAACCCAACGATCATGAGCAGAGTGTCGTGGCCTTCGTGCGGCGCTCGCGCGCGGGCGACACGGTACTCGTCGTCTGCAACTTGACACCGGTGCCGCGGCAGAACTACTGTGTGGGCGTGCCCCGGGACGGCACATGGCGGGAGATTCTCAACAGCGATGCCCGTGCGTTCGGCGGCTCGGGCTGGGGGAATCTTGGCGCCGTGCAAGCCGCGCCGATGCATTCGCACGGGCAGAAGTACGCCGTGTGCCTGACGCTGCCGCCGCTGTCCACGCTCTTTTTCAAGGTGCAGTCCGATGCCTAGCGCCCTGCTGTCGCCGCCGCAGTCACTCGAATCCGCCGAAGGGGATGGCCGGCGCCGTGCGGTCGTCGATGCGGTCATGCCCATCGTCGACGGCGGTCGTTTCGCGGTCAAGCGCGTGGCAGGCGAAAGCGTCCGCGTCACTGCGCACGTCTTCACCGACGGCCACGATGTGCCGCGCGTGATGCTTCAATGGTGGAAGGATGGCGACGACACGCGCCACGAAGTGCCCATGAAGCTGCGCTACAACGACGAGTGGCATGCCGACTTCACGCCGCCCGTACCCGGCCGCTACATCTATACGGTGGTCGCGTGGGTCGATCTCTTCGAATCATGGCGGCATGAACTGGTTCGGCGTGTCGACGCGGACGACATTCGGCTTGCCGTTCGCACCGGCGCGCTGGAGATTGCCGCGGCCGCGGGCCGGGCGAACGGCGACGACCGCCAGGCTCTTGCGAAATGGGCCCGCTCTCTCGACGAAGGCGCGACCAACGCCGGCAAGAACGCCAATGAGATCAAGGCGCTTGCGCTCGACGACGATCTGGCCGCGATCGCCTCGCGGCACCCGGATCGCAGCCTGGAGGCCCGCTTCGCGGCCGAACTGCCGCTGGTGGCCGACCGGGAGCGTGCCCGCTTCAGCACCTGGTACGAACTCTTTCCACGCTCGGCCTCGGGCATGCCGGGTGCGCACGGCACCTTCCGCGATGTCGAGGAGCGCCTGCCGCTGGTCGCGGCAATGGGCTTCGACGTTCTGTACTTCCCGCCGATCCACCCGATCGGTCGCCTGCAGCGCAAGGGCCGCAACAACACGCTCACGACCGAGACCGGCGATGTCGGCAGCCCCTGGGCCATCGGCGCCGCCGAAGGCGGGCACAAGGACATCCTGCCTGCGCTCGGCACGGCGGAAGATTTCCGTCGCCTGGTCGCGAAGGCCGCGCACATGGGCATCGACGTCGCGATGGACATCGCCTACCAGTGCGCGCCGGACCACCCCTACGTCAAGGCGCATCCGACATGGTTCCGGTGGCGGCCCGACAACACCGTCCAGTACGCGGAGAACCCGCCGAAGAAATACCAGGACATCTACCCCTTTCACTTCGAGAGTCCGGACTGGCGCGCGCTCTGGAGCGAACTGAAGTCCGTGCTGGACCACTGGATCGCGCAAGGCGTCACCGTGTTTCGCGTCGACAACCCGCACACCAAGGCCTTCGGGTTCTGGGAATGGGCGATCACGGAGGTCAAGCGCGAGCACCCCGAGGTCATCTTTCTGGCCGAGGCTTTCACGCGGCCCAAGGTGATGCATCGCCTGGCCAAGCTCGGCTTCACGCAGTCGTACACCTACTTCACCTGGCGCAACACCAAGGAAGAGTTGACCGCCTACTTCACCGAACTCGCGCAGGGACCCGGCAAGGACTACTTCCGCCCCAACGTCTGGCCCAACACGCCCGACATCCTTCACGCTGCGCTGCAGACGGGCGATGAGCCCGTGTTCAAGTCGCGCCTGGTGCTCGCGGCCACGCTTTCGGCCAACTACGGCATCTATGGCCCCGCATTCGAATTGATGGAGCACGCACCACGCGAGCCTTCGAGCGAGGAGTACCTCGATTCCGAGAAGTACCAGTTGCGCCAATGGGACTGGAGCGCAGAGAGCGGCCTGCGCCCCTTCATCGCGCGCGTCAACCGGATTCGCCGCGGCAACGTGCCCTTGCAGTCCGACGACAGCCTGCGCTTCCTGGACATCGACAACGACCAGCTCATCGCCTACATGAAGACCTCGCCGGACGGCAAGCAGATCGTCGTCACCGTGGTGAATCTCGATCCGCACAATGTGCAGACCGGCTGGGTCCACCTCGACCCGGCCCTGGTCGGCGTGGAGGGCGACCGGCCGTTCCAGATGCACGACCTGCTGAGCGACCAGCGATTCACATGGCATGGCGCGTGGCACTACATCCTGCTCGATCCGCACCGCCTGCCCGCGCACATCCTCGCGGTGCGCCACCGCGTGCGCGACGAGCGCGAGTTCGACTACTACCAATAGGGCGTCCATGAACGCACCGCTGCCGACTCTCGTCCTCGAAACCACCGAGATCGACACCTCCGGTGATCCGACCTGGTACCGCGACGCGGTGATCTATCAGCTCAATGTCAAGGCCTTCGTCGACTCGAACGGCGACGGCGTCGGCGACTTCACGGGCGTGACCAGCAAGCTCGACTACGTCAAGGACCTGGGCGTCAACACCATCTGGCTGATGCCCTTCTACCCGTCGCCCCTGCGCGACGACGGCTACGACATCGCCGAATACGACGACGTGCACCCGCAGTACGGCACGCTGCAGGATTTCCGCGAGATGCTGGAGCAGGCGCACAAGCGCGAGTTGCGGGTGATCATCGAGCTGGTCATCAACCACACGTCGAGCGAGCATCCCTGGTTCAAGACCGCGCGCGCGGCGCCGACCGGTTCGCCCGAGCGCGACTTCTACGTGTGGAGCGACACCGACACGCTCTACGCCGGCACGCGCATCATCTTCACCGACACCGAGAAGTCCAACTGGACGTGGGACCCGGTGGCCAAGGCCTACTACTGGCATCGCTTCTTCAGCCACCAGCCCGACCTCAACTTCGACAACCCGGAGGTGCTCGAAGCGGTGTTCCGCACGATGCGCTTCTGGCTGGACATGGGCGTCGACGGCTTCCGGCTCGATGCCATTCCCTACCTGATCGAGCGCGACGGAACCACCAACGAAAACCTGCCCGAGACGCACGAAGTCATCAAGAAACTGCGCGCGGCCATCGACGCGAACTACAAGGACCGCTTCCTGCTGGCCGAAGCCAACATGTGGCCCGAGGACGTGCGGGGCTATTTCGGCGAGGGCGACGAATGCCACATGTGCTATCACTTCCCGCTGATGCCGCGCATGTACATGGCCATCGCGCAGGAAGACCGCGACCCGATCGTCGAGATCATGCAGCAGACGCCCGACATCCCCGACAACTGCCAGTGGGCCATCTTCCTGCGCAACCATGACGAGCTGACGCTGGAGATGGTGACCAACCGCGAACGCGATTACATGTACACCACCTACGCGGCCGACATGCAGGCGCGCATCAACCTCGGCATCCGCCGCCGGCTCGCGCCGCTGATGGACAACGACAAGGACCGCATCAAGCTCATGAACAGCATGCTCCTGTCGATGCCGGGCTCGCCCATCATCTATTACGGCGACGAGATCGGCATGGGCGACAACGTCTTCGTCGGCGACCGCAACGGCGTGCGAACGCCGATGCAATGGAGCCCCGACCGCAATGCAGGCTTCTCGCGCGCGGACCCGCAGCGCCTGTACCTGCAGCCGATCATGGATGCGATGTACGGTTTCGAGGCCGTCAACGTCGAAGCGCAGTTGCGCGACAAGAGTTCGCTGCTGCACTGGACGCGGCGAATGCTCGCGGTGCGCAAGACCAGCCGCGCCTTCGGCCGCGGACGCCGCACCTTCCTCAAGCCCGGAAACCGCAGAATCCTCGCCTACATCAGTGAGCACGACGACGACGTGATCCTGTCGGTGTTCAACCTGTCGCGCGCCGCGCAACCTGTCGAGCTCGACCTGTCGGCCTTCAAGGGCCGGGTGCCGGTGGAGATGCTGGGCCGGACTTCGTTTCCGCCCATCGGCGAACTGCCCTATCTGCTCACCCTCTCCTCTTACGGCTTCTACTGGTTCAGGCTCGCCGACGAGGCGCCCATGCCGAGTTGGCACCAGGAAGGCGTGGCATTGCTCGACCGGCCGGTGCTGGTGCTGTTTGACGGCTGGACCAGCATGTTCAGGGACCGCGTGGTGCCCTGGCGCATCGGCTTCGCCGACCGGCTGAACCGTCAGATCGAAACGGACACGCTGCCGCCGCACATCGAGGCCCAGCGCTGGTATGCCACCAAGGGTTCGCGCATCGACCGCGCGGCGTTCCGCGATCAGGCGATCTGGCAGATCGACGGCTACAGCTGGATGCTGCCGCTGCTGGCGCTGCAAGGACCGCCCGGCGGCGCCACCTACTTCATGCCGCTGGCGCTGGCATGGGAAGACCGCGACGGCGAGCGGTTCAAGTCACTCCAGCAGGCCGCCATCGCGAAGACTCGCCAGCAGGCCAACGTCGGCGTGATGAGCGATGCATTCTTCGACGAAGCGTTCTGCCGCGAGATGGTGCGTGCCATCGTGCGGGAAACGCGGTTGCGCACCGACCACGGCCAGCTCCACTTCCGGCCCACGGCGTTGGGACGGGAATTTCCGGTCGAGGTCATCGACACCCTTCCGGTGAGCCCGCCCAGCCCGGTCAGCAGCAACACCGTGGTCACGCTGGGCGAGACCTTGTTCCTCAAGGGTTATCGGCAGCTCCGCGCGGGCGTCAATCCGGAACTCGAAATGGGCCGCTTCCTCACGGAAGAAGCCGGCTTCGTGCACGGCGTGCCGATCGCCGGCGCGCTCGAATATGTCGGCGAAGACGGCACCGTCATGACGCTCGCCCTGCTGCAGGCCTACGTGCCGAACCAGGGCGACGGTTGGGAACACACGCTCGCCTACCTCGAGCGCGTGCTGGGCGAACTGCGCGACACCGACGGCAAAGCGCCCCCCGATCCGCACGGCGCCTTCCTCGCACAGATCCGCATCCTCGGCGCCCGCACCGCCGAGCTGCACAACGCGCTGGCCAAGCGAACGGGCAACGCAGCCTTCGACCCAGTGCCGATGTCGGATGCCGATCTGCGCCGCATCCGTGAAACCGTGCGCACGGAAGCCGCCGGCACGCTCAGGCAACTGGAGGAGTCCATGCGCACAGCATTGCCCGACAGCTGCCAGGAGGATGCCGCGAGGCTTCTCGGCATGGGCAAGACGGTCGACGCCTTCGTCGACGATGTGCCGGTCGAAGGCAAGGCGGCATGGCGAACGCGATTCCACGGCGACTACCACCTCGGCCAGGTGCTGTTGACGCGAAACGACTTCGTGATCATCGATTTCGAAGGCGAACCCGCGCGGCCGATCGAGGAGCGCCGCAGCAAGCAATCGCCGCTGCGCGATGTCGCAGGCATGCTGCGCTCCTTCAACTATGCGCGCTGGAGCGCATTGCGCCGCGCAGCGCAGAACGCGGACGAACTGGTGCGCCTGGACGCCGCCGCACGGGCCTGGGAGCGCGACACGCGCGCCGCCTTCCTCGCCGGCTACCAAGAGGCCCTGGCGCCCGAGGCAGGTCCAGTCGACATGCAACTGCTGGAACTGTTCGAGCTGGAAAAAGCGTTCTACGAGCTGCGCTACGAACTGAACAACCGAATCGACTGGGTGCCCGTTCCGTTGCAGGGAATCCTGGCGCTGCTTGACCGAACGGCCGTTCGCTGACCGCGAGCACAGACACCCCCGGGAGAACGTCCATGGAAAGCCTCTCCATCCATCTCGAGCCGCTGCGCGCATTCCTGTTCCAGCTCGGCGCCTACATGCCGAGGCTGCTCTTCGCAGTGCTGGCCGTCCTCGTGGGCTGGCTGCTGGCCAAGGCGGCGCGCTTCACCGTGGTGCGCGGCCTGCGTGCGTTGAACTTCCCCGTGCTGACCGAGCGCTCGGGCATCGACGACTTTCTCCGCCAAGGCGGGATGGTCCAGGATTCGACCGTCGTTTTCGGTGCACTGGCTTACTGGCTCGTGATACTGATCTCGCTGGTCGTCGCCTTCAACGGCCTCGGGCTCACCTACGCGGCGGACGTGCTCGGGCGCGTGATGTGGTTCGTTCCCAATGTCTTCGTCGCACTGCTGATCGTGGTGTTCGGCGCGTTCTTCGCGAAATACGTCGGCGACGCGATCGGCACCTACGGCCGCAACGCCGGCATGCAGGATGCGCAGTTGCTGGGCAAGGTGGCGCAATACGCGATTCTTCTCTTCGTGGTGCTCATCGCGCTCGACCAGATCAAGGTCGGCGGCGACATCGTCCGGCAGAGCTTCCTGATCATCCTTGCCGGCGTGGTGTTCGCACTGGCACTGGCTTTCGGGCTCGCGGGCAAGGACTGGGCCGCGCGGCGCATCGAGGAATGGTGGCCGAAAGACCGGCCCCCGCCGCGCCCGGTGGTCAAGGAAGCATCCACCCGTGACTTTCCCGGCGCGACACGTCCGACCACCGCTTGGCCGCCCCGAACCGATCGTGACCGACCCCATCCGTGACGAAACGCAATCATGTTTCCCTGGGCGCAGTCTGGCCGGGGCGCCCCTACCCGCTCGGCGCGACCTGGGACGGCCAGGGCGTGAACTTCGCGATCTTCTCGAAGCACGCCGAGAAGGCCGAACTCTGTATCTTCGACGACAAGGGCCGCCATGAGCGGCAGCGCATCACCCTGCGCGAGCGCACCAACGACGTCTGGCATTGCTATCTGCCGGAGGCCCGCCCGGGCATGGCCTACGGCTACCGTATCCACGGGCGCTACAAGCCGGAGGAAGGCCATCGCTTCAACCCGCACAAGCTGCTTCTCGACCCCTACGCCAAGGACCTGATGGGGGAACTGCGCTGGAGCGATGCCCTGTACGGCTACTCGGTGGGCAGCAAGCGCCAGGATCTCTCGTTCGACCGCCGCGACAGTGCCGCCTTCATGCCCAAGAGCCGCGTGCTCGAAACCGCATTCACCTGGGGCGACGACCGCCGGCCCGAGGTGCCCTGGCAGGACATGGTGATCTACGAAATGCACGTGCGCGGCTTCACGATGCTGCACCCCGCCATTCCGGAACACCAGCGCGGCACCTACGCGGCGCTGGCATGCTCGCCGGTGATCGACTACCTGCAGCGCCTGGGCGTGACGACGATCGAACTGCTGCCGGTGCATGCTTTCATCAACGATCGCCATCTCGCCGACAAGACCCTGCAGAACTACTGGGGCTACAACACGCTGGGCTACTTCGCGCCGGAGGTGCGCTACAGCGCTTCCGGCAAGGTGAAGGAGTTCAAGACGATGGTCAAGACCCTGCACTCGGCGGGCATCGAGGTCATCCTCGACGTGGTCTACAACCACACCTGCGAGGGCAACCACCTCGGGCCCACGCTCTCGATGCGCGGCGTGGACAACATGTCCTACTACATCGCCAACGCCGGTCAGCCACGCTACTACGACGACTTCACCGGCTGCGGCAACACGGTCAACCTGGAACAGCCGCGCGCACTCCAGCTTGTCATGGATTCGCTGCGCTACTGGGCCGAGGAGATGCATGTCGACGGCTTCCGCTTCGACCTGGCATCCGCGCTCGCGCGCGAGGCGGGCAAGGTCGAGAACCTCGGCGGCTTCTTCGACGCGATCCGCCAGGACCCGACACTCAACCGCGTCAAGCTGATCGCCGAGCCCTGGGACCTCGGGCACGGCGGCTACCAGGTCGGCAACTTTCCGCCCGGCTGGGCCGAATGGAACGACCGCTACCGCGACGGCATTCGCGGCTGGTGGAAGGGCGACGCGGGCGTGGCCGGCGATGTCGCGCACCGGTTGTCGGGCTCGCAAGATCTCTACGGCTGGTCCGGCAAGGGGCCGCACGCCAGCATCAACTTCGTGACCGCGCACGACGGCTTCACGCTGCACGATCTCGTCTCCTACAACGACAAGCACAACGAGGCGAACGGCGAAGACAACCGCGACGGCAACAACAACAACCTCTCGTGGAACTGCGGCGCCGAAGGAACAACCAGCGACGCCGAAGTCCTTGAACTGCGCGAGCGCCAGAAGCGCAACTTCCTGGCGACGCTGCTGCTGTCTCAAGGCGTTCCGATGCTGCTCGCGGGCGACGAGCGCGGCAACACGCAGCAGGGCAACAACAACGCTTATTGCCAGGACAACGAACTGTCGTGGCTCGACTGGACGCCCTCGCCCGAGGCGGACTCGCTTCGCGATTTCGTCGCCGTGCTGATCCGGACGCGGCGCCTGCATCCCTCCTTTCGCAGACGCAGCTTTCTGCGCGGCCAACCCGTCGGCGATGGCGAGGCGAAGGATGTCGTCTGGGTCAAGCCCGACGGCGGGGAAATGGCGGCGGCTGACTGGGGCGAGCACGTGCGCTGCCTGGGCATGATGTTCTCGGGCACCGGCATCATCGACGTCGGGCCGCGCGGCGAGACGCAGCGCGACGACGATTTCCTGCTGCTGCTCAACGCCTATCACGAGGCGCTCCCCTTCACGCTGCCGCCGCGTCCAGGCGCAACCTGGACGCGCGTGATCGACACGGCGCGCGAGAGCGCACTGTCGGTGCTGCTCAGCGAGCCCGCCTATTCGCTGCAGAGCCGCTCACTGGCGTTGCTGCGGCGTACACGGGCTTCGACATGAAACATCGTCATTCGATGCCCTTCGGTGCCGAGATGCTGGGCGGCGACGGCGTCCGCTTCAGGATCTGGGCGCCCGACATTCCTGAGATCGTCCTCGAATGGTCCAACCGCGGAAAAGGCGAAGACTGGCGCGAAGCGCCCATGCAACGCGATGCCGCCGGCTGGCACGAACGCGTGCTGGCACAGGCCGCTGTCGGCGACCATTACCGCTATCGCCTGCCCGACGGCCTCCGTGTGCCCGACCCGGCTTCGCGCCGCAATCCGGACGACGTGCACGGCCCGAGCGAGGTGGTCGATCCGCAGGCCTACACCTGGCGCGACGACGCTTGGACCGGCCACCCGTGGCAGGAAGCCGTGATCTACGAGATGCACGTCGGCGCCTTCACGCCCGAGGGCAGCTTCGAGGCCGCTCGGCAGGGGCTTCCGGCGCTGGCCGAACTGGGCATCACCGCGATCGAGCTGATGCCGATCGCGGATTTTCCGGGGCGCCGCAACTGGGGCTACGACGGCGTCCTACCCTTCGCGCCCGACACCAGCTACGGCACGCCAGAGCAACTCAAGGCCTTCGTGGACACCGCCCACAACCTCGGACTGATGGTGCTGATCGACGTCGTCTACAACCACTTCGGACCGGAAGGCAACTACCTTCATGCCTACTGTCCGCAGTTCTTCGACGCCTCGCACCAGACGCCGTGGGGCGCGGCCATTCATTTCGACGGGCCTGACTCGCGCACGGTGCGGGACTTCTTCATACACAACGCGCTGTACTGGGTCGAGGAATATCGCTTCGACGGCCTGCGGATGGATGCGGTCCACGCCATTCGAGACAGCTCGACGCAGCCGATCGTCGAGGAGATCTGCGCGGCGCTGCACCAGGGGCCCGGCCGCTATCGGCAGGTGCACGTCGTGCTCGAGAACGACCTCAACGAAGCCCGCCGCCTCGCGCGCGATAACGATGGCAAGCCCATCGCCGCGACTGCGCAATGGAACGACGACCTGCACCATGCGGCGCATGTGCTCCTGACCGGCGAGACCGACGGCTACTACGCGGACTATGCGCAGCATCCGCTGGAGAAATTCGGGCTCGCGCTTGCGCAGGGCTTCGTCTACGCAGGCCAACCGTCGCCGTTTCGCGGAGGCGAGCCGCGCGGCGAACGTTGCGACCATCTGCCACCCTCGGCCTTCGTCTCGTTCCTGCAGACCCACGACCAGATCGGCAATCGCGCGCTGGGGGAACGTATCGACGTGCTCGCACCGCCGGACCTGCTGCGCGCGGCGCGCACCTGCGTGCTTCTATCGCCGCACACGCCGATGTTGTTCATGGGCGAGGAATACGCAGCGCGCACGCCCTTCCTCTATTTCTGCGATTTCGGACCGGAGTTGGCCGCCGCCGTGGCGGCCGGGCGGCGCGAGGAGTTCGGGCGTTTCGCGGCCTTTGCCAACGAGGCGGCGCGCCTGCAGATTCCGGACCCGAACGGCATGGAAGCGTTTGCGCGGTCCAAGCTCGACGACGACGACGACGACCGCGCGCTTCCCGTGCATGCCGAAGCGCTCACGCACACTCGCGCGCTGCTGGCAGTGCGGCGCAACGAACTTGCGCCACGCTTCGGCGATGGCACCCGCCTGGTTCAATGGTCGCTCGAAGGCGATGCGCTTCGGCTCGTCTGGTCGCTCGGCAAGGGGCGAAGCGGGAACACGAACCCGGCCTTCCTGCATCTCGTCGCGAACTTCGGCAGCGTGGATGCGCTCGTGACATGGCCGCCCGGGCGAATCATCCACATGCTCCCCGCCATGCAGGAAGCCGCGAACGACGCCCTGCTCCCGCTCGTGCCCGGCGGCGTGTGCGCGTCGATCGAGGAGTTGCGGGATGCCTGAACGCAACTTCACCGACGACGAGGTTGCGAGCATTCACCGCCTGTGCACGCGCCATGGCATTGCCACGGCGTTTGAAGACGCATTCGGCGTGCGCCACACGGTCACGACCGAAGCGCTTGCGGCGCTGCTGGTCGACGCCGGCTTCGTCGCGCGCGGGCCGCCTGCCGATTTCGCCGCTGCCGAGGCCGCTGCCGAAAGCGCGACCTGGCATCGCGCGTTGCCGTCAACGCGGGTCGTGGCTTCGGGCTCGGCGTCGTTCGTCGTGCCCGATGTGCGGCTTCCGGCTTCGACGACACGCATCGAATGGCGGTTCGTCGAAGAGCACGGCAACGTGCATGAAGGCTTCGCCGACACCAAGGATCTGCACATCACGCAGCATGCCGATCTGGACGGTGTGGCCTACGGGTGCTACGAGCTGCCGATCCCCCTGGCACTGCCGGACGGTTATCACCGGTTGATGCTCACCGGCCTGCCGGGCGAATCCCTGGTGATCTGCGCGCCTGCGCAGTGCCATCGCCCGCAGCTGCTCGAACAGGGCCGCGCCTGGGGATTCACGCTCCAGCTCTACGGACTTCGTTCCGGGCGCAATTGGGGCATCGGGGATTTCAGCGACCTGAAGGACTTCGTCGCACGGGCTGCGCATGCCGGCGCCGACTTCGTCGGGCTCAACCCGCTTCATGCACTGTTCCCGCACGATCCGGCCCGCACGAGTCCCTACAGCCCATCCTCGCGGGCACAACTCAACATCCTGTACATCGACGTCGAAGCGGTGCCGGACTTCGCCGACTGCGCCGCAGCGAGGCAAAAGGTCCGCTCGCCCGCGTTTCAGGCTCGCCTTGCAGAGCTTCGCCAAGCATCACTCGTCGACTACGCCGGTGTCGCAGCGCTCAAGCACGAGGTACTGACGATGCTCCACAGCCGCTTCGCCGAGCGCGACGATGTCGACCCGGAGGTCCAGGCTTTCGCGCGATTCCGCGAGGACGGCGGAGAGGCCTTGCGGCAGCATGCGCTGTTCGAAGCCTTGCAGGGGCACTTCCACGCAGCCGATGACAGCGTCTGGGGCTGGCCCGTCTGGCCCGAGCCCTATCGCGATCCGGCCTCGCCCGCCGTGGCGAACTTCGCAAGCGAAAACGGCGCTCGAATCGCCTACTTCGAATACCTTCAATGGCAGGCCGCCCGACAGCTCTGGGCCGTTGCGGCCCAGTGCACAGCGTCAGGCAAGGCCATCGGCCTCTACCTCGACCTGGCCGTCTCGGCCGATCGAAGCGGCTCGGACGCCTGGCGTCATCAGAAAAGCTTTGCGCAGGACGTGCGCGTTGGCGCGCCGCCGGACGCGTTCAATCTCGAAGGCCAGAACTGGGGCCTGCCGCCATTGCGGCCGGACCGCTTGCGCGAAGGACGCTACCAGCCCTTCATCGAAGCGCTGCGCGCCAACATGCACGAGGCCGGTGCCATCCGCATCGACCACGTGATGATCCTGATGCGCCTGTTCTGGATCCCCGCCGCGGGCGCGGCGCGCGACGGCGCGTACGTGAGTTATCCGGTCGATGAACTCTTCGCCATCCTCGCGCTGGAGAGCACCCGCCATCGGTGCCTCGTGATCGGCGAGGACCTCGGCACGGTGCCCGAGGCCATGCGCGACACGCTGCACCGATACGGTGTGCTTTCCTATCGCGTGCTGTATTTCGAGCAAGTCGGCGAGGGCGCGTTTCGCCCACCCGCGCACTACCCGCGCGATGCGATCGCGGCCGTCAGCACGCACGACCTCGCCACGCTCGCCGGCTGGTGGTCGGCGCACGATCTCCAGACGCGTTTCCAACTCGGCCTGATCGCCGACCCGTCGACGCTGGCCCACCAAACGCTGGAGCGCGCCCGGGCGCGCGCTCGGCTGAAAGAGGCGATGCAACAGCAGTCGCCTGAACTCGCCGCCGGCTTGGGCGGGTCGTCGGTCGAGGGGCCCTTGGATGCCGACGGTATCGCCGCGGTGCACGGCTTCCTTGCCGGAGCGCCGTCGAAGCTCATGGCGGTTCAGCTCGAAGATGCGCTGGGCAACATCGAGCAGGCAAACCTGCCCGGCACCATCGACGAGCATCCCAATTGGCGCCGCAAGTACGCGCCCACCGTCGACGCGCTCTGGCGCGAAGCCAGCGTGCAGAAAGTCTGCGCGGCGCTGTTGCAGGCCCGCCCTTTCGCCCGGGAACGCGCAGCAGTGACGTCGAAGCCCCCGTTGCGCGTGCCGCGTGCCACCTACAGGCTGCAACTGCACAGCGAGTTCACCTTCGACGACGCGGCGCGCATCGTCCCCTACCTGTCCAGGCTGGGCGTGAGCCACGTGTATTGCTCACCGATCCACCGCGCGCGGCCCGGCAGCATGCATGGCTACGACGTGGTCGCGCACGACGAGATCAATCCCGAGCTTGGCGGCATGCCCGCCTTCGAGCACTTCACACGGGTGCTCAAGCAGCACGGCATGGGGCAGTTGATCGATCTGGTCCCCAATCACATGGGCGTGCTCGGCACGGACAACCGCTGGTGGATGGACGTTCTCGAAAACGGGACGGCCTCGCCGCATGCGTGCCACTTCGACATCCAATGGGAGGGGCTGGCGCCCGGACTGACAGGCAAGGTGCTGCTGCCGGTGCTCGGCGATCACTACGGCCAGGTGCTGGAACGCGGCGAACTGCAACTGCGCTGGGAGCCGGCCGAAGGCGCGTTCGGCGTGTGCTACTTCGATCATCGCTTTCCGCTGGCGCCACAGACCTTCGCGCTCATCCTCGACCGGGCCGCGGCCCGTGCGCAAGACGCCGAGGCCGCCTCACTGCTCGCGGCCATCGCGGAGTCGTCCCGCGACCTTCCTGCCGTGAGCGGCGACGATGCCGAAGCGGTGGCCCGCCGCGCGAAGGAAAAGAAACTGCTCGGAGACCGGCTCGCCGGACTCGAGACCGAAAGCCCCGTTGCCGCGCAGGCAGTGAATGCCGCCGTACGCGCATTGAACAGCACCGACCAGCGAGAGACCTTGCACGAGTTGCTCGAAGCGCAGGCCTATCGCCTCGCCCACTGGCGCACGGCGGCGGACGAGATCAACTACCGTCGCTTCTTCGACGTGAACGAACTCGCGGCGCTGCGCACGGAGCGCGAGGAAGTCTTCGAGGCCACGCACGCCCTCGCACTGAACCTGGCGGCGCGCGGATGGGTCGACGGCCTGCGCATCGATCACCCCGATGGCTTGCTAGACCCTGCCGGCTACTTCAATCGCTTGCAGGACGGTTTCGTCGCGCGTGTCGGAACCAAGGCGCGGGGCACGGACGCACAGGGCAGGCCCGAGTGTCCGCTCTATGTCGTGGCCGAAAAAATCGCCGCGCCTCATGAAGACGTGCCCGTGTCCTGGGCCATCCACGGAACGACCGGCTACCGGTTCGCCAATCTCGCGAACGCCGTGCTCATCGACCATCGGGCGGCGGATCGCCTGTCGAGAATCTGGCGTGAATTCACCGGCATGCGCGAGCGCTACGAGGATGTGGTCTACCACGCCAAGCAGGAAGTCGCCCACGGAACGCTCTCCTCCGATCTCGAAGTCCTGGCCCACGCGTTGCTCGACATCGCGAAGGGCCACCACCGCACCCGCGACCACACGCTCAACACCCTGCGGGAAGCCATCGCCACGGTGGCCGCCTGCATGACGGTCTATCGCACCTACAACGCCCAGGAAGCCAGTGCCCAGGACCTGCGCTACGTCGACCAGGCGCTCGATGCTGCCCGCGAGCGGCTGCAGTTGCCCGACCCGTCGGTCTTCGGATTCCTGCGGGATGCGCTGCTGGGACTGCCGCCCGACGGCGTCGACTCGCCGGTGCGTGAAGCGGCCATGCGCTTCGCTCGGCGCTTTCAGCAGTTCAGCGCGCCGGTCGCGGCCAAGGGTGTGGAGGACACGGCCTTCTATCGTTACTTTCCGCTCTGTGCGGTCAACGAGGTGGGCGGCGAGCCGGACCGGATCGGCATCCCCGTCGCGGAGTTTCACGTGGCCAGCGATGACCGGCAAAAGCGCTGGCCGCACACCATGCTGGCGACCTCCACGCATGACAACAAGCGCTCCGAAGATGTTCGGCTGCGCATCGACGTGCTCTCTGAATGCCCCGGCCTCTGGCGGCTGGCCCTGCGGAAGTGGCGGACCCTGAATGCCCCGCTGCGCGGCAGCGTCACGCCGGTGCACGAGTATCTTCTCTACCAGACGCTGCTTGGCACGATGCCGGCCGCGGACGGCGACGCGACGGCGCACGACGACTACACCGCACGCATCGTCCGCTACATGCTGAAGGCGGCACGCGAAGGCAAGGCCGCGACCAGCTGGATGCGCCCGGACACCGCCTACGAGAAGGCATTGGAAAGTTTCGTTCGCGGCATCCTGGCAGCAGACCCCGCCAACGCCTTCCTTGTCGAGCTGCGCAGCGCCGTGACCGCGCTGGACCGCTACGGCGCGCTCAACGACATCAGCCTGACGCTGCTCAAGTTCAGCTCGCCGGGCGTGCCCGATATCTACCAGGGTTGTGAGCTGATCGATCGCAGCCTGGTGGACCCCGACAACCGGCGCGCCGTCGACTACGAGGAGCGCCGGCATCGCCTCGACGAACTCGAAGCGATCGCCGCGGGCGCCGACCTGGAGACCGCCGTGCGCGGCCTCGCGGAAGCCGCTGTCGACGGCCGCGCCAAGCTCTGGCTCACTTGGCGGCTGCTCGGGCTGCGAGCGCGCGAACCTGCACTCCTCGGCGAAGGCAGTTATGTGCCGCTCGAAGTCCGTGGCGCACAGGCGCACCATCTGATTGCGTTCCTGCGCGGCCACGAGAGTCTCCGCGCCGTGGTGCTCGTGGTGCGGCTCTTCGCTTCGCTGAACGAGGCCGGGCGCCCGCGCGCGCCGGGCGCGCATCCGGTGTCGCCGCCCGAAGCCTGGCGCGACACGCGAATCGTCCTGCCCGCGGACGTCGGCACGCACAGCTTCGAGGACTGCGTCACGGGCGCCCGGCACACGCTGGGCGCCGGCGAGCACGCCGTCTCGGAGCTGCTCCGTGCGTTTCCGGGCACCCTGCTCGTCGGAGGGATTTGACCCCCCGCAGTAGCGCTCCGGCAGGAGGATGCCTACAGTCAAAACTGTCCCTTGCTGCTGCAAGTCTCCTGTGCAGAAGCCTATGGATGGGTGCTCCCTGTGCGGGGCGTTCGGAGCGTGGTGTGTGTGTGAAGACGGAGACAGAAAGAATGCGAGAAGCCATCTATTGTTTCGATACCGCCTCCGTGCGGTTCGCCATTTATGTCGATGGGGCTCGATTCGTGGCCGCGATCAGCGAGGATCCGCTGCGCGATCGCTTCGGAGCGAACGAAGGCGGCGAAAGCCTTGTCCAGGCCTATCTGGAAAACGCGGAAATCATCATTGCGACGGCGATCGAGCGCCACCGCGTGACCGGCGGGCGGCCGGTTCTGCTTGAAACAGCGGACTTCGAGATGTCCGCTCACGAAATCTTCTGAAACAACGCGCCGGAAGAGAAGTTGCGCAACGCCTGCGCGATGGGAGAGCCGTCGCCGTTCCGATAGAGCGCTCTCGGACTTTGTCCTGCACGGAAATTCTGCATCGGCCTGCGCGTCCTTCAGTCCGCGGGCAGCAAAGTAGCGCTCCTCAATCGCAAGGAGTCTCCCTATGTCCGATGACATCGTCGTGCGTGCCAGCCAAGACAGTTCCCAGATCGACGTGAATCAACCCCATGAAGTGCGCTATTGGATGGAGCGCTTGGGCGTCTCCGAAGAGGCGCTGCGCAAGGCGATCGCCGATGTCGGTGTTTCAGCGGACCAGGTCGCCGTGCACCTCGGAAGGATGTAAACCTCAGGTCCGGGCGGCCTGGGCCAGGATCCGGTCGAGCGCGTCGAAGTCGATGGGCTTCTGCAGATGGTGATCGAACAGGCCGGCCGGCGCACCGGCCTCCTCTGACGCAAATCCCGAGATCGCCACGATCAGGGGCGGCGCGCCCCGCGCGCGCGCGCGCAGTTGGCGCGCCACTTCGGTCCCGGGAAGGTCGGGCAACTTGAGATCGACCAGCGCGGCATCGAATGCCTCGGCGGCCGCGGCCTCCAGTGCATGCCGGCCCGTGTAGGCGCAGCGCGCCGTGTGGTCCTGCAGCTCGAGAATCTCCTTGAGCAGATCGGCTGCCGCTTCGTTGTCGTCGACGATCAGAACATTCACTTCGGTCTTCCGGGAGGGCAAGCGCAAGTATCGGACGGCGCGCGAGGCCGGAATGTAGGACGTGGTCTCACCTGCGGCCCTTGCACCTTGGAGCAATTGACAAGTCGGTCGACCCACTGGAAAGTGCCTGGGCGCCGGTACCCGCAACGATTGCCCAGGGATTCACGCACGGACCATGACGCTCCAGCAGCTCATCCTTTTCGCCCTCCAGGCGAGCGTCATGGTCACGATCTTCGGCTTCGGACTCGCGGCGACGAAGGACGACCTGCTCTATGTGGTCAGCAGGCCGGGCCTGTTCGGGCGCTCGGTGCTCGCGATGTTCGTGGTCATGCCCGTGCTGGCGGTCGCCCTGGCGAAGTGGTTCGACTTTCGGACCGAGGTGGAGATCGCCATCGTGGCGCTGGCGTTTTCGCCCATTCCGCCCCTGCTGCCGAGAAGACAGGACAAGGCTGTGGGACGGCCGTCGCATGCGCTGGGTTTGATGGTGACGATGGCGCTGCTGTCGATCGCCGTCATTCCGCTCAGTACGCATCTGCTGAGCCTTTTCTACGGACGGCCATTCACGATGGGCCCCGGGCCCATCGCCCGGTTGATCCTGGAGGTGGTGATCCTGCCGCTCATGGCGGGCATGGTGGTCCACGCGCTGATACCCGGCCTGGCCCAGCGCTTCGCAAGGCCGGCGCTGCTGGTCGCCGGCACTCTGCTGCCGGTGGGCGGCGTCGCGATCCTGATCGGCAGCGCGCACGTCGTCGCGGCGCTCATCGGCAACGGGACGCTCGTCGTGATACTGGGGTTCATCGTCGCCGGGCTCGCGGTGGGCCATGCACTGGGCGGTCCTGCGCCCGAAGACCGGGCCGTGCTTGCGCTCTCGACGGCCACGCGCCATCCTGGCATCGCAATGACCGTGACGGCGGTCAACTACCCGGGCGACCACAACATCGCCGCCGCGATCCTTCTCTATTTCGTGCTGAACATCGCGGTCTCGATTCCCTACGTGATGTGGCAGAGGCGGCGGCTGCAGCCCGCGAGGACATGAAAAACACGAGAACATGCACCAGAGGGCAATTGCGCTATCCGGCGGCAAACCGTATGTTTACGTGCCGCTTGTCGCGACATCCAACGAAAGGCCCGCATGAATCACGCGTCTGACATCTCGAGGCTACGGCTCGTCGCGGCAACTGCATGCCTGGTGCTCGCTTCCTGCGCCCAACAAGCGACAACGCCCGCCGCGGCGTCGAGCACCCCCTCATCCCAGACCTCGGCGCCGGGGGCGAAACCCGCGCCGGCCGCGTCCGCGGTCGACCCCGGCGTGATCCAGCAGCTCGACCGCATGGGCGACTTCCTGCGCACCCTGAAGAACTTCGAGGTCACGCTGAGTTCGACCACCGACGCGACGCTGGACAACGACCAGCTCGCACAGGTCAACAAGTCGGCGAGGATGAAGGTTCGTCGCCCCGACGGGCTGCTGGCCGACATCGGCGAGGACAGCGGCGACCGGCGGATGCTGGTCTACAACGGCAAGACGGCAACGCTGTTCGACCCGAAGACCAAGTACTACGCCACGGTGAAGGCGCCCCCGACACTCAAGGAAGTCACCACGGTGCTCGGCGAGCGCTACGGCATCGAGCTGCCGGCGGCGGATCTTTTTGCGTGGGGCACCGACAAGGTCGACAAGTCCGGAATCAAGTCCGCCGATTTTCTCGGCACGGCGGTGATCGACGGCACCCTGACGGACCATTTCGCGATCCGGCAGGACGGATTCGACTGGCAGATCTGGATCGAGCAGGGTCGCACCCCGCTGCCGCGCAAGCTGGTGATCACCACGACCTCCGATGTCGCCAGGCCGCAGCATTCGGTGCTGATGCGCTGGAACCTCGCGCCCAAGTTCGCAGCGGGCATCTTCGACTTCAAGCCCCCGGCCGGCAGCCAACGGATCGTGATCCAGAAGGTCGACGGCACGGTCGAGTCGCCCGCCAACTAGCCCATCCATCGAGGACGAACCATGACTGCGTATCCATTCTCCGGCAGGGCTGCATCGATGGTGTTCGGCGCCGCATTGATCGCGGCGGTCGGCTTTGGCGCCATCGGCTACCCGGGCGACGCCCATGCGCAACGGCAGATACACGGCGGCGCGCGCACCTCCGTCAACCAGAACGTGAACGCGAGCGCGAACCGGAACGTCAATGCCAACGTCAATACCAACGTCAATCGCAACACGAACGTCAACGTCAATGCCAACCGGAACGTGAACGTCGTCAACGTCAACAACGGGGGGCGCTACGGGTACGACGACCACTACCACCCGGTCGCCACCGCCGCCGCGGTGACGGCCGGCGTGGCGGTCACGGCGGCGGCGATCGGTTCCATCACGCGCTCGCTGCCGCCCGCGTGCACCGCGACAGTGGTGAACGGCATCACCTATCAGAACTGCGGTGGCGCCTGGTATCAGCCTCAGTACGCAGGCTCCCAGGTGACCTACGTGGTGGTCAATCCACCGGGTTGAGGCTTGCTGCAAACATTGTCCAGACACCACTCCGTTGCGTCGCCGTGGAGCTTCACGGCGCGGCGCGTGCGCTGGCCTGCCTGGTCGACGGCATGGGTTGCGGTTCTCCTTGTCCTTTTGACGGGGTCGGCCCATGCCCAGGAGGCGCCTCCGGCGGCGGCTCCGCTGACCGTTTCGAATCGCCTGGTCTTCGTCTTCCGCACGCCGATGTTCGGCCTCACTGCGCAGCAGCGGGCGGCTCGCGCGACAGAACGCATCGGGCAAACGCCCTTCGCGCGCCTGCGATCGCCCCCGCAGGCCAACGGCTTCACCCACGAAGGCATGCAGGGCTACGCGATCATGGTCGAAGGCGAGACCCTGTTCACCGTGTACGAGGGCGACCGGGAGCCGGGCGATCCACCGCTCGAGCAAGTCGCGACGACCGCCGGCCAGCGACTGCACGAGGCGCTGATGGCTCGCGCGGACCAGCTGAACGGCCGCCAGTTCGCCACGTCGGTCGCGTGGACGGCACTGGCAACGCTGATCCTTGCCGCTGTGGTCTTCGGGCTGCAGCGCATCGCTGTCCGCATCGAGGGCCGAACCGGGCGCCTGCGAGCGCGCATCGAGGGCCGCAAACTGCTCGACTGGCGCCGCCTGATCGTGCTCGCGCTGCTCGGCGCGATCCATTGGATCAAGATCGCCATCGTCCTGATGGCCGTCTATGTCTGGCTGGCCTACGTGCTGACACGCTTTCCGTATACGCAACCCTGGGGACAAACGCTGGGCAGTTCGGTTCTTGCGCTGGCGACGAAACTCGCGACCGGGATTCTTCATTCGCTGCCCGACCTCGCGACGGTCGGTGTCATCTTCGTCCTGGCCCATCTCACCATTCGCGGGCTGCACGCGATTTTCGAGGCCGCGCGCAGCAGCGGCGTCACGCTGGCGGCGCTGCAGGAAGACACCATCGGCGCGACGCGTCGCCTGACTTCGGCGCTCGTCTGGGTGTTCGCGCTGGTCATGGCCTACCCTTTCATTCCGGGCTCCCATTCGGACGCGTTCAAGGGCCTCAGCGTGTTCTTCGGCGTGCTCGTCACGCTGGGCTCGTCGGGCACGGTCTCGCAGGTCATGGCGGGCTTCGTGCTCATCTATGCGAGGGCGTTGCGAATCGGCGACTTCGTGCAGATCGGCGAATCGGAGGGCTATGTCGTCGAGATGGGCGTGTTGTCGACCAAGCTGCGCAACCGCGTCGACCAGGTCGTCACGCTGCCCAACACGGTGGTCGTGGCCGCGAGCATCCTCAATCTGAGCGACACCTCGAAGGGGCCGAAGGGGCACGGCATCTCGCTCGCGACCGAGGTCACGATCGGCTACGACGCGCCTTGGCGACAGGTGCACGCGATGCTCGTGCTTGCCGCGGGCAGGACGGCCGAACTGCTGCCCCATCCGCCAGCGGTCGTGCGTCAATTGCATTTGCAGGACTTCTACGTCGAGTACGAGCTCAACGTCTTCATGCGTGCCGGCGCGCCCAAGTACGACGTTCTGAATGAGCTGCACGGGCACATCCAGGATGTCTTCAACGAATACGGCGTGCAGATCATGTCGCCGCACTTCGTCTTGCAGCCGGCCGAGGCGGTGGTCATACCGAAGGACTCATGGCATGCGCCGCCAGCGTGATCGATTACTCGCTTGACAAGCAATTGGCAGGTGCCTTTAATTTGTCCGGTACCGCTCGTCGGCGGCAGGTTCACTTGACGCAGAGGATGATCACGATGGAGACCTCTACCGCACCTGATCCGCAACGCAAGAAGGAGGAGCTTCGCAGCTTCATCTTCTTGACGGCGGTCATGGTGCCTGTCCTGTCCGTTGCAGTTGTCGGTGGTTATGGATTCATCGTCTGGATGATCCAACTCGTGGCCGGCCCGCCTGCGCACTAACGAAGGTGCGGCAGCGTGGGTCCCCATCCAAGGAGATCCAGATTGACGATCGCAAGGCGATTCTTCGCCATCGAATCCGAAGCTCCTGCCGACGAATGGCACATCGCCGGTGTCGTCGTGCATGCCAATCCTGCCCGGCTCGATGAGGTCCGACGGGCCATCGACCTGATGGCAGGCGCCGAAGTACATGCGGTCAGCGACGCCGGCAAGCTCGTCGTCACGCTGGAAGCGCCCAGTTCGCGCGCGATCGCTGCCCATCTCGAATACCTGCACAGGCTCGACGGGGTGCTCTCCGCAGCCCTCGTCTATCAACACAACGAAGACGCCGCCGCCATGACCGAGGAGATGAGTGATGACCTTCAGCCGCCGGGACTTCATTAAGCAGACCGCCGTCGCGGCGACGGCCTCTGTCGCCGGCGTGGCCCTGCCGGCGGACGCCGCCAACTTCGTCACCGATGGCGACCTCACGAAGCTGAAATGGTCGAAGGCCCCGTGCCGCTTCTGCGGAACCGGCTGCGGCGTGACGGTTGCCGTCAAGGACAACAAGGTCGTCGCCACGCAGGGCGATCCGCAGGCCGAAGTGAACAAGGGCCTGAACTGCGTCAAGGGATACTTCCTCTCGAAGATCATGTACGGCGCCGATCGGTTGACCAAGCCGCTCATGCGCATGAAGAACGGCAAGTACGACAAGGACGGCGACTTCAAGACCGTCACATGGGACCAGGCCTTCGACTTGATGGAGCAGCAGTTCAAGCGCGTGCTCAAGGAAAAAGGGCCCACGGCAATCGGGATGTTCGGCTCGGGCCAGTGGACCGTCTGGGAGGGCTACGCGGCATCGAAGCTCTACAAGGCCGGATTTCGTTCGAACAACCTCGATCCGAATGCGCGCCACTGCATGGCCTCCGCGGTGACGGGCTTCATGCGCACCTTCGGCATGGACGAACCGATGGGCTGCTACGACGATTTCGAAGCCGCCGATGCCTTCGTGCTGTGGGGGTCGAACATGGCCGAGATGCATCCGATCCTGTGGACGCGGATCACCGACCGGAGGCTCAGCGCGCCGAAGACGCGCGTGGTGGTCCTGTCGACCTTCACGCATCGGTCGTTCGACCTCGCGGACGTGCCCATCATCTTCAAGCCGCAGACCGATCTGGCGATCATGAACTACATCGCCAACTACCTGATCCGCAACAACAAGGTCAACCAGGACTTCGTCAGCAAGCACACCGTGTTCAAGCAAGGCGTGACGGACATCGGCTATGGCCTGCGTCCGGAACATCCGTTGCAGAAGGCCGCCAAGAACGCCGGTGACCCCAATGCGTCGACGCCGATCACGTTCGACGATTTCGCGAAGTTCGTCTCCAGGTACGACGCCGCGTACGTCACCAAGCTGACCGGCGTCCCGCGCGAAAAGCTGGACCGGCTGGCCGAACTCTATGCGGACCCCAACGTCAAGGTCATGTCGCTGTGGACGATGGGCTTCAACCAGCACACGCGGGGCACGTGGGCCAACAACATGGTCTACAACCTGCACCTGTTGACCGGCAAGATCGCCACACCCGGCAACAGTCCCTTCTCACTGACCGGCCAGCCGTCGGCGTGCGGCACGGCGCGCGAGGTCGGGACCTTTTCGCACCGGCTTCCCGCCGACATGCTCGTGGCCAATCCCAAGCACCGCGAAGAGGCGGAACGTATCTGGAAGCTCCCGCCCGGGACCATCCCGGAGAAGCCGGGCTACCACGCGGTGTTGCAGAACCGCATGCTCAAGGACGGAAAGCTCAACGCCTACTGGGTGCAGTGCAACAACAACATGCAGGCAGCGGCCAACCTCATGGAAGAGGGCTATCCGGGCTATCGCAATCCGGACAACTTCGTGGTGGTGTCGGACGTCTATCCGACCGTGACTGCGCTGGCAGCGGATCTCATCCTTCCGGCCGCGATGTGGGTCGAGAAGGAAGGCGCCTATGGCAATGCGGAGCGGCGCACGCAGTTCTGGCACCAGCTCGTGGATGCGCCGGGCGACGCGCGATCCGACCTGTGGCAACTGGTCGAATTCTCCAAGCGCTTCAAGGTGGAAGAAGTCTGGCCGGCCGAACTGATCGCAAAGCAGCCGGAGGTCAAGGGCAAGACGCTTTTCGACGTGCTCTATCGCAACGGCCAGGTCGACAAGTTTCCGCTCAAGGACATCGATCCGGACCACAACAACGCCGAGGCGAAAGCCTTTGGCTTCTACATTCAAAAGGGACTGTTCGAGGAATATGCGACCTTCGGCCGCGGCCATGGGCATGACCTTGCGCCCTTCGACATGTATCACGAGGCGCGGGGACTGCGATGGCCCGTGGTCAACGGCCAGGAAACGCGCTGGCGCTATCGCGAAGGCAGCGACCCTTACGTCAAGGCCGGCACGGGCTTCCAGTTCTATGGCAATCCCGATGGCAAGGCAGTGATCTTCGCCCTGCCCTACGAGCCGCCGGCGGAGTCGCCCGACAAGGAATATCCGTTCTGGCTCGCCACCGGCCGCGTGCTCGAACACTGGCATTCGGGTTCGATGACGCGCCGCGTCCCGGAACTCTATCGGGCCGTGCCCAACGCCGTGTGCTTCATGCATCCCGAAGATGCCAGGAAGCTGGGGCTGCGGCGCGGCGTCGAGGTCGATTTGGTATCGCGCCGCGGCCGCATGCGCACGCGGGTCGAGACGCGAGGGCGGGACGCTCCGCCGCAGGGATTGGTCTTCGTTCCGTGGTTCGACGCGAGTCAGTTGATCAACAAGGTCACGCTGGACGCCACGTGCCCGATCTCGTCGCAGACCGACTTCAAGAAGTGCGCCATCAAGATCCTGAAGGTATAGACACCGGGGGGAGACAAGCCATGCAAACCATGAAGGTGATGAGCCGATCCCACGCCGTGTGGCTCTGCCTGAGCTCACTGGTGCTGGCCGCGCTGTGCGTGCTGCAGCTCGCACCGGCGCATGCGCAAGGACTGGTGGACTCGATGCGGGGCCCGACACCCATCACGCAGCAGACGAAGCCGCCTCCGCTCTTTCCGACGGAAAACAAGGACGTACGGCGCACGCGCAACTTCGCCATGCAGCCGCCCACCATTCCGCACACCATCGACGGCTATCAGGTCGACAAGGATTTCAACCGGTGCATGTTCTGCCACGCTCGTACGCGCACGCAGGAAACGGGTGCGATCCCCGTCAGCATCACCCACTACCAGGACCGCAACGGCAACATGCTTGCCGACGTCTCGCCGCGACGCTATTTCTGTACGCAATGCCATGTGGCCCAGGCGGACGCAAAACCGCTCATCGGCAACAACTTCGTCGATGTGGAGCGGTTGCTTCAACGCAAGCCCGGCGTGCCGGGATCGACGAAATAGCGTGGGGTCGGCATGCTCAAACTCTTGAAGCGCTACTGGATCACCATCAATCGGCCCAGCGCCTATTTCAGCCTGGGTTTCCTCACGCTGGGCGGCTTCATCGCAGGGGTCATGTTCTGGGGCGCCTTCAATACCGCCCTCGAGCTGACGAATACCGAGGCTTTCTGCACCGGTTGTCACGAGATGCGCGACAACGTCTACCCTGAGTTGCAGACAACGATTCATTACTCGAATCGAAGCGGCGTGCGGGCCAGATGCCCGGACTGTCACGTGCCCCACAACTGGACCAGCAAGATCGCCCGCAAGATGCAGGCATCCAAGGAAGTGTGGGCCAAGATCTTCGGGACCATCAACACGCGCGAGAAATTCCAGGAACACCGCCTGGTGCTCGCGCAGCACGAATGGGACCGCTTCAAGGCCAACGATTCGCTCGAATGCCGCAACTGCCACGACTACGAGTCGATGGACTTCACGCGGCAGAGCCCCCGCGCCCAAGCCATGCATTCGACGTTCCTCGCCAACAGGGAGAAGACCTGCATCGATTGCCACAAGGGCATTGCCCATCGCCTGCCCGACGTCGCCCAGGCGAAGGAACCATAGCGCGTGCCCACCCGCCCCGCCGACATGTGTCGCGAAACCACGGTCGACAACAGCCTGACCGCCAGCGGTCTCGGCCTTTCCCGTGGGGGGCGCGCTGTGTTCAGCGGCATCGACTTTTCGATCGGCCCCGGCGAGATGCTGCAGGTCACGGGCGCCAACGGCAGTGGAAAGACCAGCCTGCTGCGCGTGCTCAGCGGACTGCTTCCGCCTGCCACGGGCGAACTGCGCTGGCGTGCGCACCCTGTGCTCGCCGGCGAATCGGAATACCTCCAGTCGATGGCCTATGTGGGCCACGCCGACGGCATCGACCCCGACCTCAGCGCCCAGGACAACTTGCGTTTCGCGATGCGCCTGGCTGGTTGCGCGCCGAACCCCGCGCTCATCCGTGACGCGCTGGCTTCGTTCGGCATGGAACGCGCTGCATCGGTGCCGGTGCGCGCGCTTTCTCAAGGCCAGCGACGACGCGTGGCGCTTGCCAAGCTCGCGCTCGCGCCACGCATCCTGTGGTTGCTGGACGAGCCCTTGACCTCGCTCGATGACCGCTCAAGCGAATGCTTGCAGGCGCAGATCGACGCGCATCTGCGTACGGGCGGCATGGCGGTGGTGGCGACGCATCGGCCGATGGCCGCCCGCGGCCGCCTTCTGCAATTGGGTGGATAGCCGCATGACCCCGGTCTTCTGCGCCATCGTGATCCACGACGTTTCGCTGGCATGGCGTCGCCGCGGGAGCATCCTGTCCGTCGTGCTCTTCTTCGTCATCACGAGCAGCCTGTTTCCGCTGGCCATCGGGCCGGATCCGCAGCAGCTTCGCGCGCTGGCCCCGGGCATCCTGTGGGTCGCGGCGCTGCTGGCGTCGATGCTTTCACTGTCGAGGCTCTTTGCGCAGGAGTACGCCGACGGCAGCCTCGACCAGCTCCTTTTGTCGCCACACCCGCTGGCCCTGCTCGTGCTTGCCAAGATCTGTGCGCATTGGATCACCAGCGGCCTTCCGCTGCTGTTGTTGACGCCGCTGCTCGCGCAGCAGTATGGGCTTCCGGTCTCGTCCGCGATGTTGCTGTCCGCTTCGTTGCTGATCGGCACGCCGGTACTGAGCCTGATCGGCAGCGTGGGTGCGGCGCTGACGCTGGGTCTGCGCGGCGGGGCGGTGCTGCTGTGCATCCTCGTGCTTCCACTGTGCGTGCCGGTGCTCATCTTCGGCGCCGGCGCCGGCGCAGCGGCCGACGCGGGCCTCGACGTGGCGCCGCAGTTGTCGCTGCTGGGTGCCTGCCTGGCACTCTCGCTCTTCCTCTGTCCGCTCGCCACCGCCGCTGGCCTGCGCATCGCCGTGGAGTGACCGGTCCATGAGCAACCTCCTGAGCACGACGCAAAGAACCCGTGCACCGGCCTGGGCGCTCGGACGAAGGTGGCTCGCCTTCGCCTCGGCGAAGCGATTCGACCCGCTGGCACGGCGCCTCGCACCATGGTTCTTCGCCGCGGCCCTGGCCTTCCTCCTGGCGGGGTTGTACGTCGCCTTCGTGGTCGCGCCGACCGATGCGCAGCAAGGCGAGGTGTACCGCATCATCTTCATTCACGTCCCGGCGGCGTGGATGTCGATGTTCATCTATCTGGTCATGGCGATGTACAGCGCGCTGGCACTGGTCTTCCATACCCGTCTGTCGTCGATGATGGCGTCAGCGCTGGCGCCGACCGGTGCGGTCTTCACGCTCATCGCGCTGGCGAGCGGTGCGCTCTGGGGTCGGCCCACGTGGGGCACGTGGTGGGTGTGGGACGCGCGCCTCACATCGGAGCTGATTCTTCTCTTCCTGTACCTGGGCTACCTGGCGCTCGAAGCGGCGGTCGACGAATCTCGGCGCGCCGAGCGCGCCTGCGCGGTGCTTGCACTCGTGGGGTCGCTGAATGTCCCGGTGATCTACTTCTCCGTGCGGTGGTGGAACACGCTGCACCAGGGCGCGTCCATCAGCCTCACCGCGGCACCATCGATGGCGGCGACCATGCTGGGCGGCATGCTGCTGATGACGCTCGCCTGCTGGATGTACACGATCGCCGTCGCGCTGGTCCGGGTGCGTTGCATCCTGCGCGAGCGCGGCGGCCTTCAGGCGACAGATCGACCAGGGAGCGAAGCATGGACTGGCTGACGCAGCTTGCATCGGATCCGCACACGGCCTATGTCGCGACCGCGTTCGGCCTGGCGTTCGCACTCCTCGGCGTCGAAGTCCTGTGGCTGAGACGGCGCTACCGTGCCGTGTCGGCGCCTGCGCCATGACCGCCAGGCGGCGCAGGCTCGGCATGCTGGCGGCGGCCCTGGTTTGCGCTGGCGCCGCGTTGGCGCTGGTGCTCAACGCCTTTCGCTCCAATCTGGTCTTCTTCTTCAGCCCGACGCAGGTGTTCGCACATGAAGCGCCGGTGGCCCGCAACTTCCGCCTAGGGGGTCTGGTCGTGCCGGGGTCGATTCGCCGCGAAGGGGACGGGCTGACCATTCGCTTCGTCGTCACTGATACCGCGCGCACCGTGCCGGTCGTCTATCGAGGTCTGTTGCCGGACCTGTTCCGCGAGGGCAAGGGCGTTGTCGCAAACGGCAAGCTGCGCGAGGACGGCGTGTTCGCCGCGACCGAGGTCCTGGCCAAGCACGACGAAAACTACATGCCGCCGGAAGCCGCCGACGCGCTGAAGAAGGCCGAGCAGGTCAGGCGACAGATGGCCGGCGCAGAAGGGGGCGCCCTGCGCGCCGCAGAGCCATGAACGCGGAGTTCGGTCATTTCTGCCTCATCGTCGCGCTGCTGGTCGCGCTGGTCCAGGCTGCGTTGCCGCTCGCGGGCGCCGTCACCGGCAGGACCCGCTGGATGGAAATGGCGCGTCCCGCCGCACGCCTGCAGGGTTCGCTCGTGCTCATGGCTTTCGTCTCGCTGGCATGGGCCTTCGTCGACAACGATTTCAGCGTCCGGTACGTGGCCGCCAACTCGAACACCGCGCTGCCGCTGGCCTATCGCCTGACGGCGGTCTGGGGCTCGCACGAAGGATCGATGTTGCTGTGGACGCTGATGCTCGGCGGTTGGTCCGCGGCCGTGTCGCTGTTCAGTCGCCGCCTGCCGCTGGACATGGTGGCCCGCGTGCTGGGTGTCATGGGAGCGATCAGCGCGGGGTTCCTTCTGTTTCTGTTGTTCGCGTCCAACCCGTTCGTGCGCTTGCTGCCGCCCCCCATGGAAGGACGCGATCTCAATCCGTTGCTGCAAGACCCCGGGATGGTGCTGCACCCGCCCTTGCTGTACATGGGCTACGTGGGCTTTTCGGTGAGCTTCGCCTTTGCTGTCGCCGCGCTGCTGTCCGGAACGTTCGATGCCGCCTGGGCGCGGTGGACCCGCCCTTGGACAATCGCGGCATGGGCATTCCTGACGCTGGGCATCATGCTCGGCAGTGCATGGGCCTACTACGAACTGGGCTGGGGTGGCTGGTGGTTCTGGGATCCGGTCGAGAACGCCTCCTTCATGCCCTGGCTCGCCGGCACGGCGCTGATCCATTCGCTGGCGGTGACGGAGAAGCGCGGCGCGTTCCGCGCCTGGACCGCCCTGCTTGCGATCTTCACTTTTTCGCTGAGCCTGCTCGGCACCTTCCTCGTCCGCTCGGGCGTGCTGACGTCCGTCCACGCTTTCGCCGTCGATCCCCTGCGCGGCACCTTCATCCTGGCCCTGCTCGGGCTGGTGACAGGGCTGGCCCTGGTGCTGTTCGCCGCACGCGCGCCAAAGCTGGCGCGACGCACCGGATTCGCCGCGCTGTCGCGAGAGTCCTTCCTGCTGGCCAACAATGTCCTGCTCGCAGTGGCGGCGGCCACGGTCCTGCTCGGAACGCTCTACCCGCTCCTGATCGACGTGCTGGGGCTCGGCAAGATTTCCGTCGGCCCTGCGTATTTCGATCAGGTGTTCGTGCCGTTGATGGCACCGGCCGTTCTGCTCATGGGCGCCGCGCCGTGGGTGCGATGGCGCGGCGCGGCATGGGCGGACCTGTCGACGCGCCTGCGCTGGTCGGCGCTTGCCAGCCTCGCGATCAGCGCGGGACTGCTGGCCGTGTTGCGCAACGCCTCGGCACTGACGGGCCTGGGTCTGCTGCTGGCCTGCTGGGCCATCGCCAGCGCGATCGCCAATCTGGCCGATCGACTTCGCCATCAGCGCGGCCGCCGGCTGGCCGCCTTGCGTCAACTGCCCGCAAGCTACGTGGGCATGCTGGTCGCCCACGCCGGGGTCGGTGTCTTCATCGCCGGCGTCACCTTGGTCAGCAGCCAGGAAAGCATGCGCGAACTGCCGATGAAAAGCGGCGATACGCTCGAATTGGCAGGCTACGAGTTCCGGTTCGATGGCGTGTCGCCTTTCGTGGGCCCCAACTACGAGGCTCTCGCCGCGACGCTGACTGTCAGCCGCAACGGAAGCCCCGTCGCCACGTTGGCGCCACAGAGACGCGTCTACCGCAGCCAGCAGATGCCCACCACCGAGGCCGCCATCGACGTCGGATTGACGCGCGACCTCTATGTGGCGCTGGGAGAAGCCGTCGATGCGCAAAGCTGGGCGATGCGCATCCACGTCAAGCCCTTCGTCGACTGGATCTGGATCGGCTGCCTGCTCATGGCGGCCGGCGGACTGCTGGCCGCGAGCGACCGCCGCTACCGCGCGCGGCAACGCGCGCCCGCGCCGCATGCCGACACGCCGCCGGCGCTCAACGCCGTGGAGGAGGCGCAGGCATGACGCGTTTCCTCCTGCCGCTGGGCGCGTTCCTGGCGCTGGCCATCGCGCTGGCTGCCGGCATGGGACGGGACCCCCATGCGCTGCCCTCGCCCCTGGTGGGCAAACCGGCACCGGCGTTCGAACTGCCGCTGCTGGACGCTGACGGGCCCAGCGTGCGCGTCGGCGACATGCGCGGCAAGGTGTGGGTGCTCAATGTCTGGGCTTCATGGTGTACGCCGTGCCAGCTCGAGCACCCGCTGCTGGTCGATTTCGTCGCGCGATCGCACTTCCCCGTGTACGGCCTGAACTACAAGGACAAGCCGGGTGCCGCTCGCGACTGGCTGAAGCGACTCGGCAACCCCTACGTGGCAACGCTGGTCGACGCCGATGGATCGACCGGCATCAACTACGGGGTGTACGGCGTACCTGAGACATTCGTGATCGACCGGGCCGGGGTGATCCGCTATCGCCACGCGGGCCCGATGACCGCGGAGTTCCTGGAGCGCACGCTGGCGCCACTCCTGCGCGATCTGGAGCGCGAGAAGGACGCGCATGCCTAGGCGCATCGCGGCCATCTGGCTGGCCCTCGCACTGGTGTCGAGCGCCATCGCCGCCCCCACCGAGGCGCAGCTCGATGCGCATTTGCATGCGCTGGCGCAGCAACTTCGATGCGTGGTTTGCCAGAACCAGACATTGGCGGATTCGCAGGCCGAACTCGCCGTCGACCTGCGCCGGCAGATTCGCGAGCAGTTGCGAAACGGCGCCAGCGACGAGGCCGTGAAGAATTATCTCGTCCAACGCTATGGCGACTTCGTCCTGTACGAGCCGCCGCTGAAGCCCCTGACCTGGCTGCTGTGGTTTGGTCCGCTGATGTTGCTGGCGCTCGTCGCCGCCGCTGTGGTTCGCAACAGGATGCGTCGCGCGGCGGCCCCTGCGCCACTCGACGAGGAAGAGCTGAAACGGCTGGATGCCTTGCTCGGCCGATCCCGCGCCCCCTTGGCCGAGGAGCCCGGGCCATGATCACGTTCTGGCTGCTCGCCGCGATCCTGATCGCAGCCGCAATGGCCTGCCTGCTGCCTCCTCTGCTGCGTCCTCGCGGGAGCACCACCGCCGGTGGCGACACCAACCCCGTGGCAGACCTCTACCAAGGCCAACTTGACGACATCGAAGCCGACCTGAATGCCGGAGCCCTCGACCCCGTGCACGGTCGAGCGGCGCGCGACGAGGTGGCCCGGCGCCTGCTGGACGGCGCGCTTCCTGCGCAGGCCGGCCCTGCCGTGCGCCATCCGGACAGGCCTTCGCCCCTGCTGGCCGGCCTTCTGCTGGCGGTGTTGCCCAGCGCGGCGATCTTTCTCTATCTGCATCTTGGCAATCCCGTCGCGCTCTGGCACGCCGGCGATCCGGCCCATGCACCGGACAGCGGCCACGAAGCGAGTGAGTCGCAGATCGAGGGCATGGTCAATCAGTTGGCACAGCGCCTGCGCAGTCAGCCCGACGACGTCGAAGGCTGGTACATGCTGGCCCGGTCCTACGAGGCCCTGGATCGCCACGCGGACGCCGCTTCGGCCTACGCCAGAGCCATCGCGCTCGCCCCGGACGAAGCCGCGCTGCGCGCGGACTATGCCGACGTGCTCGCAAGCGTCGACGGCGGCGCGCTCAACGGTCCGGCATTCGAGCAGATCGGGCGCGCGCTGGCGCTGGACCCGGACCAGCCCAAGGCACTGGCGCTGGCAGCCAGTGCCGCCATGGAACGCGGTGATGCGACGGAAGCCATACGGTACTGGGAACACCTGCATCGCATGCTTCCATCGGACTCCCAGACTGCAGCGACGATCGCCGCGAACATCGCACAGGCGCGTGGATCGGCTGCACCTGCTGCTTCTGCATCCGTGGCAGGCCAAGTCAGCCTGGGCGAAAAGGCACCAAGGACGCCACGGCCCGACGAAACGGTCTTCGTGTACGCGCGCCCCGTCGATGGCTCCCGCCTTCCATTGGCCGTGATGAAGCGCCGCGTCAGCGACTTGCCCTTCGCCTTCGTCCTCGACGACAGCCTGGCCATGCGCCCCGACCATCGGTTGTCGGGTGCAAGCCAGGTGGTGGTCGAAGCACGCATTTCCGCGAGCGGGAACGCGATGCCATCGGAGGGCGACCTCATCGGAAGCGCAGGACAAGTGACCGTGGGCAGGCGTGACCTGAAGATCGTCATCGACGACACGGTGCCGGTCGGTCGCGCGCCAAGATAAGGCCTCCCCGTCGCCACGGCCTTTTCGATCGCCGCGGAACGTGGCATCCTGCGGCCAGGAGGCGCCCTGAGCCTCCTTGGAGGTTCGCATGCCTGCTCGTTCCCTCGCTTCGCTGTCCCTGAGCTTCGGCCTGGTGTCGATTCCCGTGAAGCTCTACTCCGCCACGGAGAGCTCCGGCACAGTCAGGTTCAACCTGCTGTCCAAGGACGGTTCGCGCGTCAAGCAGCAATATGTGTCCGAGAAGGATCCATCCATCGTGGTGCCGCGCTCCGAGATGGTGAAGGGCTACGAGTTCGAGAAGGATCGCTACGTGCTCTTCACGCCCGACGAACTCAAGGCCGTCGAAGAGAGCGCGACGCACACCATCGATATCGTCGCCTTCATTCCCGAGAAGGCGGTCGACCCGATCTACTACGACAAGGCCTATTTCATCGCGCCCGACAAGCGCGGCGGCAAGCCCTACACGCTGCTGCGCGCGGCCATGCACAAGAGCGGCCGCTGCGCCCTCGCGAAGTGGGCCTGGAAGGGCAAGCAGTACGTGGTGCAGATCCGCGCGGCCGAGGATGGGCTGGTGCTGCAGCAGCTTCTCTATGCCGACGAAGTGCGATCGATGAAGGAATTGCAGATCGAGGAGATCACGCCTTCCGCCGCGGAGGTGCAACTGGCACTCCAGCTCATCGACCAGATCTCGCAGGACAGCTATGACCCGACGCAGTTCGTCGACGAGGAAAAACAGCGCGTTCTCGCGGCCATCGACGCCAAGATCGCCGGCAAGCAGGTCGTGGCCGTCGAGCACCATGAGGAAGCGGCTTCGGGCGGACAGATCATCGACCTGACCGAGATGCTGCGCGCCAGCCTCGCCAAATCCGGTGCCGGTGCAGGTGCCGCGAAGCGCCAGGCACGCGCCCCGGCTGCGGCCGAAGTCGTCACCCCGCTTGTCGCGAACGAGCGCAAGGGCGTCAAGCGGGCAGCGAAGACAGCCGGCGTCGCCGCACCCGCCAGCGCGCGCGCCAGGAAGTGACCATCGATCATCCCGAAACGCCGCACACCTTGCGCAGCATCCGGGAGATGCTGGGCCTCTCCCGGAGCGCCATCGCGGGGCTGATCGCCAACGGATTCGTGCAACCCGCCCGGGGGCCGCGCAACGCCTACCGCTTTTCCTTCCGCGACGTCGTGCTGCTGAGAACCGCGCACGACCTGCAGGCGGCCGACATTCCCACACGCAAGATCTTGCGCGCGCTGCAGCGGCTGAAAGCGACGCTGCCGGAAGAACTGCCGCTGACCGGACTGCGGATCACCGCCGTGGGAAGCTCGATCGCCGTGCGGGACCGCGAGAGCCAGTGGGAAGCCGAGACAGGCCAGTTGCTCATGGACTTCGACATCGCCGCGACGCGCGGCGCGGTGGCCTTCGTGGACCGGCGCCGAAACGACGAGCCGTCCGCGAGTGCAGCCTCTGCGGAAGCCCTTTTCGCCGAAGGCGAGGATCTCGAATCGACCGACCTGAAGGCGGCAGAGACTGCCTACCGGCACGCGCTGGCCCTCGCGCCCGATCATGCGGATGCGTATCTCAATCTCGGCGCGATCCTGTGCGAGTCCGGTCGCGCCGCAGAAGCCGTCGTGCTCTACGACGAAGCCTTGCGCCGGCTTCCGGACGTGCCGCTGCTGCACTTCAACCGCGCTGTGGCCCTGGAGGACGTGGGGCGCATTGCCGAGGCGCTCGGTGCCTACGAGCACTGCCTGCGACTGGACGCCACCGTTGCCGATGCGCACTTCAACGCCGCGAGGCTGCACGACCATCTCGGCCATCGGCGCGAGGCGATCCGCCACTTCAGCGCCTACCGGCGACTGCAGAAATAGCGGGACTCATTCGGCCTCGATGCCGGCAGCCTTCACGATGCGGCCCCACTTCTGCGACTCGGCGGACTGGAACTTGGCGAGTTCTTCCGGCGAGGTGGTGAATACGTCGGTGCCCGTGGGGTCGTAGAAGGCTGCCTTCGCGGCATCGCTCTTCGCCGCCTTGACCAGCAATTCGTTAAGCCGATGGACCACCGCCGGCGGCGTCTTCGCAGGCGCGTAGGCGGCGAACCAGTAGCCCATCTCGTAGCCCTTGACGCCGGCCTCGGCGATCGTCGGCACGTCGGGCGCCAGCGGCGAACGCTTGGCACTGGAGACGCCCAGCGCACGCAACTTGCCGGACTTGACCTGCGGCAGGCCGGTCGCCGTGTCGGTGATCATCATGTCGATCTGGCCGCCCAGCAGGTCCGTCACGGCGAGCGTGTTGCTCTTGTACGGCACATGCAGCAGCTTGATGTCGGCCATCTGCTGGAGCAACTCGCCGGCCATGCGGCTCGACGAACTGCCGCTGCCGAAGCTGTACTTGCCGGGCTCTTTCCTGGCCATTGCCACGAACTCCGCCACCGTCTTTGCCGGAAACGACGGATTGACCACCATGATCTGCCCGCCCTTGCCCAGTGCCGCGATGGGCGCATAGTCCTTGACCGGGTCGTACGGCAGCTTCTTGAACAAGTGCTCGTTGGCCGCGTGCGTGGTGTTGGTCGTGATGAGCACGGTGTAGCCGTCGGCCGGCGCCTTCGCCACCTGCTGCGACGCGATGAAGCCGCTGGCACCCGCCTTGTTGTCGATCACCACCGCCTGCTTCGTCTCGGCGGTCACGCCGTTGCCGATCGCCCGCGCGATCTGGTCGGTCGCAGTACCGGCGGCAAAGGGCACGACGAAGGTGATGGGCTTCTCGGGAAAGGCATCGGCCTGGGCCAGCATGGGTGCGATGGCCAATGCGGCGGCCAGCGCAGCGAACGGGAAGCGAATCATTGTTTGTCTCCTGAAGATGGATGTCGGATGTTGGAAGTCGGGATCGGAATTCAGTCTTCGCTGGTGCCGGCCAGCAGGTGGGCCAGTTCGCGGGGCACCTGGATGGGGAGATCGAGCAGAAGGAATGACAGCGCCTTGCCATGCGCGTCGAGATTCAGTGCATCGTTCACGCCGCCGTCGAGGACGCCGTCGAGCACGAAATTCATTGCATGAAGCTTCGGCAGCAGAAAGCGCGCCACGCCAGTCGGCGCACGGTGACGGAATTGCGCGGCCACCGCCTCGGTCGTGACTTGCGCCACCAGCAAGGGATAGAGCTCTGGATGCCACGCGATGACGCTGATGTTGGAGCGATCGCCCTTGTCCCCCGTGCGGCCGTGGGCGGCGCGGTAGAGAGGGACGTCGATGTGCGCGCCCATCAGGAGAGCTCCTCGACGCGCTGGTGCCGCACCGGCACGGACTCGCGCGGAAGCAGGCACGAGATCGTGTTGAGTCTCGGCGTGAGCGCGGTGCGCACGCCGCCGCCGCCGGCTGGGCCGCAGGTATAGAGCGCAGTCACTTCGCGGGCGAGGCGCTCGGCCTGCGCGCGATCGTCGTGGGTCGCGGCGACGCGAAGGCGGACATCGCGCAGGCCGGCATCGGGCGTCCCCGCGAGGGTTCGCCCTGCGTCGTCGCCCAGCACGCTGACTGCGCCGATGAGATCGACCCTGAGCACCAGCCCGTCGAGGCGCTTCCTGAGGACATCGGCCGCCAGCCTGGCCCGCGCCTCGGCGCGCGGCCCCGCGTACGAGATCTCGCCCTCCGCGAGCCAGCCGCCTTCGTGGCAGATATTGACCTTGAAGTGCGTCGGCCGCGCATGGCCGCGCACACCGCGCAACGCCACGCGGTCCGTGCCTGCCGCATGCACTTCGGCATCGGCGATGTCGGCCACCACGTCGGGGGTCAGGTAGGCGCTCGGGTCGTGCACTTCGTAGAGCAACTGCTCCTTGACGCTGGCCTCCGTCACGAGCCCGCCGGTGCCGTCGGCCTTGCCGATCGTGCAGCTGCCGTCGGCTTCGATCTCGGCGATCGGAAAGCCGACCGCATCGAGGCCGGGCACGTCCTTGTAGCCCGGATCGGCGAAGTAACCGCCGCAGACCTGCGCGCCGCATTCGAGAAGATGGCCGGCCATGGTCGCGCGGCCCAGCTTTTCCCAGTCGTCGGGGCGCCAGCCGAAATGAGACATCGCCGGCCCGACGGTGAGCGACGGATCGGCCACCCGGCCGCACACGACGATCTGCGCGCCCGCATCGAGCGCGGCGGCGATCGGCTCCGCCCCGATATAGGCATTGGCGCTGACGATGCGGATGCCGTCCATCTGCGCGCCCAGTTGCTCGCGCAGCAGGGCAAGGTGCGCCGGCGCCGAAAGGTCGTCGCCCTCTACCACGGCAATGTGCGGCGGCTGCGCGCCGAGTTCGGTCGCCATGCGCGCGATGAGCCGGGCCGCTGCACGTGGATTGGCCGCGCCGAAATTGCTGACGATGCGGATCCCGTACGCGAGACATCTCGACAACACCGGTCGCAACATCGCGTCGAGGAGCGGCTCATAGCCCGCTTCGGGATCGGCCCGGCGACGCAGCTGCGCCAGAGCCAGCGTGCGCTCGGCCAGCGTCTCGAAGATCAGGAAGGCCCGCTGGCCCGGAGGACCGCTTTCGAGCCGGGCGATGAGCGTGTCGACCACCGGCCCGGCGGCATCGGTCCGGTCACCGGAAAAGCCGGCGGCACAGCCGACGAGGAGCGCAGGTTGGTCGATACGGGTCATGGGCGCACTGTAGAGCGCACACGTTGATCCGTGAAATCGAAAATTCGGATGGATTCATCCGAATCTCGAATTGCCGAGCGTGAACGGCAGCGAACTAGCGAATCAGCGCCTGGAGGTCCTTGAAGCGTGGATGCTCGGCGGTGCGAAGCCATTCGAAGCCGACCATCTCCGTCGTCACGAGCTCCGCGCCCGCACCGGCGAGACGGTCGAAGGCGGCGTCGCGGTTGCGTTCCGTGCGCGAGCTGCAGGCGTCGGTCACGACCCACACCTCGAATTCATCCTCCAGCAGATCGAGCGCCGTCTGGAGCAGGCACACGTGCGCCTCGCAGCCCGCGATCACGATCGTGTTGCGCTCTTCGGGCGCGGCTTGCTTCTGCAGGTGCTTCGGGAGGCTTCGCGCATTGCCCTGCGGCGCCTTCGCCGGCACGCGCAGCCATTCGCCGAGGCCTTCCTCGGCGCCGCTGAAATGCATCTTGGCCAACGTACGCTGGCAAAGGGCGCGGATGTCGGGCAGGTTTTCGCCGAGTTTCGAGGGGTTTTGTTCGGTGCCCCAGACGGGGACGTCCACCAGTTGGGCGATCTTGCCGAGTCGGACGGCATTCTTCGCGACGGCGTCCGCTTCGAGGATCGCGGGCATCAGGCGCGCCTGATAGTCGACCAGGACCAGTTGGGATTGCGATGCATCGAGCAGCATGGAAAGCATCTTTTAAAAATAGCGGGGGCTAGAACGTACCACCGAAAAGTTCGCGTTGATGCTAAAAACATCCCGCTCGCAAGCATCGAACAAGGAAGAGACGATGAACGCCCCGCTTTCGACCGTCACGCTCATGTCCGGCCAGGACTATCGTGAATCCCTCCGGCGCTACCGCCCCACCGTCTTCGTCGACGGGCGCCGGGTCGAGAGCGTGGCGGACGAGCGGGCCTTCCAGCCCGGCATCAATGCCATCGCGCTGACTTATGACTACGCGCTCAAGGCGCAGTACGCGCCCCTCATGACGGCGGTGCAGCACACCAGCGGCAAGCGCGTGAATCGGCTCTCGCACATCAACACCAGTTCGGGCGACCTGCTCAACAAGCTGGAAGCCGTCCGGCTCGTCTGCCAGGAGACGGGCTGCGCCCAGCGCTACCTGACGCACGACGCGCTCAACGCCATCGCGCAGGTGTCGGCCCGCATCGATGACGCACGCGGGACGACGGAGCATACGGCGCGATTCACCGAATACCTCCATCGCATCCAGGACCAGGACCTGACGCTTGGCGTCGCGATGACCGACGCCAAGGGCGATCGCAGCAAGCGTCCGCACGAGCAGGCCAACGCCGACAGCTATGTGCACATCGTCGAGCGCAACACCGTCCGAAACGGCGTGCGCGGCATCGTCATTTCGGGCACCAAGGCCATTGTCACGGGCGCGCCCTACGTGCACGAACTGCTGGTGATGCCGTGCCGCAACATGGGCCAGGAGGACGCGGATTTCGCGGTCTGCTGTGCGGTGCCGCTCGACGCACCCGGCTTGACCATCGTCGCGCGGCCCGCCGGCCGGCCGGGCGAAAAGCTCGAGCACGGCGAAGCGCTGTTCAGCCGCAAGTACGGACAGAGCACCGGCGTCTGCATGTTCGACCGCGTTTTCGTGCCGTGGGACAGCGTCTTCTACGCCGGCGAGTGGGAGCACAGCAGCCATCTCACCTACAGCTACGCCACGCACCATCGCCACAGCTGCATCGGCGCGCGTGCGGGCTTCGGCGATCTGCTGATTGGCGCGGGCGCGCTGATGTGCGAGGCCAACGGCTTCGATCCCGGCCGCGAAACGCACCTGCGCGAGCAGATGGTGGAACTCATCACCATCACCGAGAGCTTTTTTGCCTGCGGGGTCGCGGCGAGCGTGTACGGCAAGGCCGACGCGCATTGCGATGTCTTCATGCCGGACGCCGTCTTCAGCAACATCGGCAAGCTGCTGCTGGCGACGAAGATCTACGACATGCACCGCATCGCGCACTATGTGAGTGGTGGGCTGATCGTCGCCCTGCCCGGCCCCGACGAGGACCACAACCCCGAGACGGCGGCGCGCCTTTCCGAAGTGCTGCGCGCGAACCCGGACATTCCGTACGAACAGCGCGTCGAGACCGCGCGCTTCATCGAGGACCTGACCGCCGGTTACCAGGGCGGCTGGTACAGCACCATCAGCCTGCACGGCGGCGGCTCGCCGGCAGCGATGAAGCAGGAGATCTACCGCAACTATCCCGTCGGATCGAAGGTGGAGCTGGTCGAGCGCATTCTGGAGCGCGGTATCGCCGCCGACGGTTCGCCCGCGGCGGCGCCGCACGATCCCCAGCGCGCCATCACCAGGAACCGCCAGCCCGGCCGATGCTGCGATACGGGTTGCACGACACCGGGTCAGGCAGTGATGGTGGACTTGCCCGTCTCGCGCTCCGCCGCGTCGCGGGTCGATTGAACGGCCACGACGAATGGCACGCCTGCAGTGCATTGCCTGGTTGAAGTGGGGCGCGACGAGCGCCCTCGCGCTCCTGCTCGCCGGCTGCGGATTGTTCTGGCCGGCGCCTGACGCGCCAATGAAGACCGTGCTCGAGAAGAGTTCATGCACGCCGGATGCCAGGACCCTTCTCGTGATGCTGCCGGGCGCCTTCTCGAATCCCGACGAGTTCGTGCGCGAAGGCTTTGTCGCGGCGGTTCAGGAGCGACAACTCGCGGTCGACATCCTGCGGGTGGACGCCCAAGTCGGCTACTACTACGACATGAACATCCTCGATCATCTTCGCGACGACGTCATCTCGCCTGCCCACAAACACGGCTACACGTCGATCTGGATCCTCGGCATTTCGGTCGGCGGCTATGGAGGGCTGGCCTATGCGGCAGCGCATCCCGGCGACATCACCGGCATCGTGGCGCTGGCGCCGTACCTGGGCGAGCGCACCATCAGCATCGACATCGCGAACGCCGGGGGCCTGTCGCGATGGCAGGCGCCGACAGAGATGCTGCCGGGCGACAAGGGCGAGCAGCGCCTGTGGCGCTGGCTGCAGCGCTACGGCACCGCGACCGGACCGACCGACCTGCCAAAGCTCTACCTGGGTTTCGGCATCGATGATCGCTTTGCGTTCAGCGACCGCCTCCTGGCCGCCATGCTCCCCGACGACCATGTCTTCCTGACACCCGGTGGGCACAATTGGCCGGAATGGCGGCAGCTTTGGCAGGACATCCTGCCGATCCTGCCCTTGCCGGCTTGTCTTCCGTGATGCTCAATTCGGCAGCAGCCGCAGCAGCTTGCCGTTGGACTCGTCCGTGAGGATGTAGAGCCATCCGTCGGGGCCCTGCTTCACATCGCGAATGCGCGCATGGCCTTCTTCGAGGAGCTTGTGTTCGGCGAGCACCTTGCCCTCCTTGAGTTCGATCCGGTCGAGATAGCCGAACTTGAGGGATCCCACGAACAGGTTGCCCTTCCAGTCGGGACCATAACGATCGCTGGTCAGGAAGACCATGCCCGAAGGCGCGATCGAAGGCACCCAGTAGTGGATCGGCTGCTCCATCCCGTCCTTGTGGGTGATGCCCTCGCCGATCTTGCCGCCGCCGTAGTTCTCGCCATAGGTGATCACGGGCCAGCCATAGTTGCGGCCGGGCAGCGGGATGTTGATCTCGTCGCCGCCCTGCGGGCCGTGTTCGTGCATCCACAGCGTGCCGTCCGGCGCCAGCGTCGCGCCTTGGCCGTTGCGATGGCCGTAGCTCCAGATTTCGGGCAGCGCACCCGGCTTGCCGACGAAGGGGTTGTCCTTGGGCACCGAGCCGTCCTTGCCGATGCGGACGATCTTGCCGAGATGGTTGTCGAGCTTCTGCGCGTCTTCCTTGCGGCTGAAGCGCTCGCCCAGCGTGAGAAACAGGTTGCCATCCTTCGCCTCGACGATGCGGCAGCCGAAATGGTTGCGGCTCGCCACCTTCGGCCGCTGGCTGAAGATGATCTTCAGGTTCTCCAGGCGGCCGGCATCGGCGGACAGTTGCGCACGCGCCAGCGCCGTGCTGTTGGCGGACCCAGCCGCATCGGGCTCCGAGAAGCAGAAATAGATGGTGCGGTTCGTGTCGAAGGCCGAATCCGCCAGGACGTCGAGCAAGCCGCCCTGCCCGCCGGCTGCGATGGACGGAAGCCCCGCCACGGGCGGGCCGAGCTTGCCATCGGCGCCGACAACGCGGAGGCGACCGGGCCGCTCGGTCACGAGAAAGCGTCCCTCAGGCAGGAAAGTCACACCCCAAGGGTTCTCAAGACCGGACGCAACGACCTCCGATCGCGGCGCCGCCGCGGCCAAAACGGCCACCGTCAATGTAAGAAAAATCGTGCAGGAGACCCATGCGCGGGCCATCGTCGACAGGGAAGTCATGGTGCTCCTTCGAAGGCGTGAGTCTTGCAATCGTTTGGTCATTCGAAATGAATTTGAAAACCTTTTGCATTACATCTGTGAAAGAACTTATCCCCAATAATCGAAACCTTTACATTTTTTGATGTGAGAGGATGAAAAAACTCCATCAATGACAAGAGCTTAGGTGCAAAATCCCGAACCTACTTGAAATTGACACCGGGGGGTGTCGTCCATATCCTACGCGTCCATGCGACTCATCCTTTTCACCGCCAGCCTGCTGCTTGCGTTCGCCGCCCATGCCGCGCCGCAAGTCGACCGGGCTGACGACAACGTGGAACGGCAGGTCGTCGACAAGACTTTTCTGGGCCAATTCCATCAGGTTCGCCAGACTGTCGTCGACCGCACTTCCGACCTTGTTGTAACAGCCATCGGCTTCCTGGGCGTCCCATATCGCCGCGGCGGCAACACGGTCGAGACCGGTTTCGACTGCAGCGGTTTCGTCCGCGCGATGTACAACCAGACCGTCGGTCACCTGCTTCCCCGCCGGGCCGAAGAACAAGCGGCCGCAACGCAGAAGATCGACCGCAGCGAACTCAAGCCCGGTGACCTCGTGTTCTTCAACACCATGCGTCGTGCGTTCAGCCATGTCGGTATCTACGTCGGCGAAGGCAAGTTCATCCACGCCCCCAAGCCCGGCGCCCAGGTTCGCGTGGAAGACATGAGCGGCAGCTACTGGCAGAGGCGCTTCAGCGGCGCACGCCGCGTTCTCTCGGCCGAGGAGAACACCGTCAAGGCCTCCGGCGACTGATCACCACCGCACCCAATAAAAAATCCCGCGACTGGCGGGATTTTTTATGAGTGTCCCTGGCTGCGGAGGCTGCCTATCGTTTTACCGGGGGAAGGTCCGTGCAGCTGCCGTGCGCGGCTTCGGCGGCCAGGCCGATGCTCTCGCCGAGCGTCGGATGCGGATGGATCGTCTTGCCGATGTCGATCGCGTCCGCACCCATTTCGATGGCAAGCGCGATCTCCCCGATCATGTCGCCTGCATGGGTCCCGACGATGCCCCCGCCCACGATGCGATGCGATTCCGCGTCGAAGAGCAGCTTGGTGAAACCCTCGTCTCGCCCGTTCGCGATGGCACGGCCGGAGGCCGTCCACGGGAACAACCCCTTCTGGATCTTCACGCCTTCAGCCTTGGCCTGGTCCTCGGTCAATCCGACCCACGCGACTTCCGGATCGGTATAGGCCACGCTCGGAATCACGCGCGCATTGAAAGCGGCGCTGGCAAGTTCATGGTCGCCCTTCTGCTCGCCGGCGATGACTTCGGCCGCCACGTGCGCCTCGTGCACCGCCTTGTGCTCCAGCATCGGCTGGCCGACGATGTCGCCGACCGCGAAGATGTGCGGCACGTTGGTCCGCATCTGCACATCGACCGGGATGAAGCCGCGATCGCTGACGGTGATGCCTGCCTTTTCGGCGCCGATCTTCTTGCCGTTGGGGCTCCGGCCCACAGCCTGGAGCACCAGGTCATAAACCTGTGGTTCCTTGGGAGCCTGCTCGCCTTCGAAGGTGACACGGATGCCGTCCTTCGTCGCCTCGGCGCCCACGGTCTTGGTCTTCAGCATGATGTTGTCGAAGCGCGGCGTGTTCAGCTTCTGCCACACCTTGACCAGGTCGCGGTCCGCACCCTGCATCAGGCCGTCGAGCATCTCGACCACGTCGAGCCGCGCGCCCAGCGTGGAATACACCGAACCCATTTCGAGGCCGATGATGCCGCCGCCCAGGATGAGCATCCGCTTGGGTTCGACGCCGAGTTCCAGCGCGCCGGTGGAATCGACGACGCGCGGGTCCTTCGGCATGAAAGGCAGATGCACCGCCTGCGAACCGGCGGCGATCACGCAGTGCCGGAACTTGACGGTCTGCGATTTGCCGGTCATATCCTTGCCGTCGCCGGTTGTTTCCTGCACCTTGACGTGGTACGGGTCGACGAACTCGCCGATGCCGCGCACGGTCGTCACCTTGCGCATCTTCGCCATCGCGGCGAGACCGCCGGTGAGCTTGCCGACCACCTTGTTCTTGCGGCCGAGCAGCTTCGCGCGGTCGATCTTGGGGTCACCATAGCTCACGCCAAGGTCGGCGAAATGCTTCACCTCGTCAATCACCGCCGCGACGTGCAGTAGCGCCTTCGACGGAATGCAGCCCACGTTGAGGCAGACGCCGCCCAGCGTCGCGTAGCGTTCGACCAGCACGACCTTGAGGCCCAGATCGGCGGCGCGAAAGGCGGCGGAGTAACCGCCGGGCCCTGCTCCGAGCACGAGCAGGTCGCATTCGACGTCGACGGAGCCCGAGTAGGTCGAGGCCACGGCTGGCGCCTTGGCCGGCGCGGCGGGCGCCGGAGCCTGTTTCGCCGCGGGGGCGGCAGCCGGTGCAGCCGGCGCCGGTGCGGGAGCGGCGGCTGCACCCTCCGCAGCCTCCACCGTCAACACCACCGAACCTTCGCTGACCTTGTCGCCCACCTTCACGGCCAGCGACTTGACCACGCCTGCGTGGGACGAAGGAATCTCCATCGAGGCCTTGTCCGATTCCACGGTGATCAGCGACTGCTCGGCCTTGATCGTGTCGCCCGGCTTCACCAGGACTTCGATCACGGCAACTTCCGCGAAATCGCCGATGTCCGGCACTTTGACTTGTACTTCGCTCATTTGGACACCTTCAGTTTGAGTGTGAGAACGTCGACCGGGCCGGCCGAGTTGCGATCGAATTCACAGGCCGCGGCCACGCCGGCCTCGGCAACATCGCGCGCCGAACGCGCCTTGTCGTAGACGGCATGCATCGCGCCGAGCGCAAAGCTGCGTCCGGAGCCGATGCTCCAGAACTGCTTGAACTCGAAGACTTCGCGATAGCTGTAGATGCCGTAAATGCCGCTCGCGTTGGCCAGCAGCATGGTGAACTGGCTCGATTCGTAGGGCTCATGCTCGTCTTCCTTGGTCTGCAGGAAGAACGCGTCCTTCAGCACCGGATGCAGCAGCGTAAAGGTGCGGAAGATCTCGTCCTTGCTGCCGAAGCGCAGCGCCTCCACCGGTTGCGCTGCCAAAGCATGCTGAAGCACCAGGAAATGCGCCGCCGCGCCGGCCACGGCAAAGATGCTCTGGCCTGCGGCATCGTTGACCATGAACAGCTTCTGGTTCCTCTCGGCGCTGTACGACAAGCGCGTGTCGCCGAAGGTCACCAGCGAATCGGCCGCCATCACGACCTGGCCGCCTTTTCGGACGGCCACGACCGTGGTCATAGGAGAACGCGGCGGAAGTCGGCTAGCACCTGGCCCAGATAGGCATTGAACCGGGCTGCAAGGGCGCCATCGATAACCCGGTGGTCATACGACAGCGACAGCGGCAGGGTCAGCCTTGGCACGAACTGCTTGCCGTCCCACACCGGCTTCATCGAGCTCTTGGACAAGCCCAGGATGGCCACCTCGGGCGCGTTGATGATCGGCGTGAAGTGCGTGCCGCCAATGCCGCCGAGCGAGCTGATGGAGAAGCAGCCACCCTGCATGTCGGCCGAACCGAGCTTGCCGTCGCGCGCCTTCTTGGCGAGTTCGCCCATCTCCTGGCTGATCTGGAGCACGCCCTTCTTGTCGGCATCCTTGAGCACCGGCACCACGAGCCCGTTGGGCGTGTCCGCCGCGAAGCCGATGTGGAAGTACTGCTTGTAGACGAGTTGGTCACCGTCCAGGCTGGTGTTGAACTCGGGGAATTTCTTGAGCGCCGAGACCACCGCCTTGATCACGAATGCCAGCATCGTCACCTTGACACCCGACTTCTCGTTTTCCTTGTTGGTGGAGACGCGGAAGGCTTCGAGTTCGGTGATGTCGGCTTCGTCGTTGTTGGTGACGTGCGGGATCATCACCCAGTTGCGGTGCAGGTTGGCGCCGCTGAGTTTCTTGATGCGCGAGAGGTCCTTGCGCTCGACGCCGCCGAACTTTGTGAAGTCGACCTTTGGCCAGGGGATCAGGCCCAGTGCCGCGCCGTCTCCACCGCCTGTAGGTGCCTTGGCGGCCGCTGCCTTCGTGCTGGCGGCGCCGCTCATCACGGCCTTGGTGAAGCTCTGGATGTCTTCCTGCGTGATGCGACCCTTGGGTCCACTGCCCTTGATCTCTTCGAGCGGCACGCCGAGTTCGCGCGCGAACTTGCGCACCGAAGGCGACGCGTGCGGCAGCTTGCCGCTGGGCGCGACCGTGGGATCGTGGGCGGCAGGCGCGACTGCGGGCGCGGCCGGAGCCGATGCGCTGGCCGACGCGGGCGCCGCTGCGGCTTGTGCAGGGGCTGGCGCCGATGACGGCGCGGCGGCTGGTGCGGCAGCGCCGGCCGAGCCTTCGATCACCGCGATCAGGTCGCCGATGTTGACCGTGTCGCCGACCTTGACCTTCAGCGCCTTGAGCACGCCGGCCGCGGACGACGGAATCTCCATCGAGGCCTTGTCCGATTCGACGGTGATGAGCGATTGCTCTTCCTTGATCGTGTCGCCGGGTTTCACCAGCACCTCGATCACTGCCACGTCCTTGAAGTCGCCGATGTCGGGGACCTTGACGTCGATCGGACCGGCCGCAGCGGCCGGCGCCGGTGCGGCGGCAGTCGGTGCGGGTGCCGGAGCAGGCGCCGCGGCAGCTGGCGCACCAGCCGCAGGTGCCGCAGCTGGGGCCGCCGCGCCTTCGCTTTCGAGAACCAGCACGACCGAACCTTCCTTGACCTTGCTGCCGACTTCGACCTTGAGTTCTTTCACCACGCCGGCCTGGCTCGATGGAATCTCCATCGAAGCCTTGTCCGACTCCACCGTGATCAGCGATTGCTCGGCCTTTACCGAGTCGCCGACCTTCACGAGCACCTCGATCACCGCGACTTCATCGAAATCGCCGATGTCCGGCACCTTGACTTCCACTTGAGCCATATCGTGTCTCCCGCCCTAAGGCGCAATTGGTTGTTCGTTGATTGTTTTATGCGTAGAGCGGGTTGATCTTGTCGGCGTTGATGCCGTACTTCTTGATCGCGTCGGCCACCTTTTGCACCGGAACGGCACCGTCTTCGGCAAGCGCCTTGAGCGCTGCAATGACAATGAAGTGGCGATTGACCTCGAAGTGCTCGCGCAGCTTGGCGCGGAAGTCGCTGCGGCCGAAGCCGTCGGTGCCAAGCACCTTGTAGTTGCGGCCCTTCGGAACGAAGGGGCGAATCTGCTCGGCGTAAGCCTTCATGTAGTCGGTCGACGCGATCACCGGGCCGGTGCTCGACGACAACTGCTGCTCGACGAACGGAACACGAGCCTTCTCGGTGGGATGCAGCAGGTTCCAGCGGTCGGCCTCCTGACCATCGCGGGTCAGTTCGTTGAAGCTCGGGCAACTCCAGACGGAGGCGCTCACGCCCCAGTCCTTTTCGAGAAGTTCCTGCGCGGCGATGCTCTCGCGCAGGATGGTGCCGCTGCCGAGCAACTGCACGGTGGGCGACTTGGCCTTCAGCGAGGGGCCCTGCTTGCACAGGTACATGCCCTTGATGATCTGCTCCTCGGTGCCAGGCTGAAGGCCGGGCATCGGGTAGTTCTCGTTCAGCAGCGTGATGTAGTAATAAACGTTGTCCTGCTTCTCCACCATGCGCTTGAGGCCGTGGTGGAGGATCACGCCGACTTCGTGCGCGAAAGTGGGGTCGTAGCTCACGCAGTTCGGGATGGTGTTCGCCAGGATGTGGCTATGACCATCTTCATGCTGCAGGCCTTCGCCGTTCAGCGTGGTGCGGCCCGATGTGCCGCCCAGCAGGAAGCCCCGGGCCTGCATGTCGCCGGCCGCCCAGGCCAGGTCGCCGATGCGCTGGAAGCCGAACATCGAGTAGTACACATAGAAAGGCACCATGATGCGGTTGTTCGTGCTGTACGACGTGGCCGCCGCGATCCAGCTCGACATGCCGCCGGCTTCGTTGATGCCTTCCTGAAGGATCTGGCCAGACTTGTCTTCCTTGTAGTACATGACCTGGTCTTTGTCGACCGGCGTGTACTGCTGCCCCGCGGGGTTGTAGATGCCCACCTGGCGGAACAGGCCTTCCATGCCGAAGGTCCGGGCTTCGTCGACCAGGATCGGCACCACGCGCGGACCGAGGGCCTGGTCGCGCAGCAGTTGCGTGAGGAAGCGCACATAGGCTTGCGTCGTCGAGATCTCGCGCCCTTCGGCCGTCGGCTCCAGGACGGCCTTGAAGGTTTCGAGCGAAGGCACCGTGAAGCTTTCTTCGGCCTTGACGCGGCGATGCGGCAGGTAGCCGCCGAGGGCCTTGCGGCGCTCGTGCAGGTACTTCATTTCGGGCGTGTCGTCGGCCGGCTTGTAGAACGGCAGGTCGGCGATCTGGCTGTCCGGAATCGGAATATTGAAACGATCGCGAAAGGTCTTGATGTCTTCCTCGCCCAATTTCTTGGTCTGGTGGACCGTGTTCTTGCCCTCGCCGATCTTGCCCATGCCGAAGCCCTTGACGGTCTTGATCAACAGCACGGTCGGCTGGCCCTTGTGGTTGACGGCCGAATGGAAAGCCGCATAGACCTTCTGCGAATCGTGACCACCGCGGCGCAGCGCCCAGATGTCGTCGTCGCTCATCTTCGCGACCATCTCGAGCGTGCGGGGGTCGCGGCCGAAGAAGTGCTTGCGCACGTAGGCGCCGTCATTGGCCTTGAACGACTGGTAATCGCCGTCGTTCGTTTCCATCATGATCTTGCGCAGCGCACCTTCCTTGTCGCGCGCCAGCAGAGGGTCCCAGTTGCTGCCCCACAGCAGCTTGATGACATTCCAGCCGCAGCCGCGGAATTCGCCTTCGAGTTCCTGGATGATCTTGCCGTTGCCGCGCACGGGGCCGTCCAGGCGCTGCAGGTTGCAGTTGATGACGAAGATCAGGTTGTCGAGGTTCTCGCGAGCCGCCAGGCCGATGGCGCCGAGCGACTCGACTTCGTCCATTTCGCCGTCGCCGCAGAACACCCAGACCTTGCGGTTCTCGGTGTTCGCAATCCCGCGCGCATGCAGGTACTTGAGGAAGCGCGCCTGGTAGATGGCCATCAGCGGCCCCAGGCCCATGGAGACGGTCGGGAACTGCCAGAACTCGGGCATCAGCTTCGGATGCGGGTAGCTCGACAGGCCCTTGCCGTCGACCTCCTGGCGGAAATTGAGCAGTTGCTCTTCGGTCAGCCGGCCCTCGAGGTAGGCGCGGGCGTAGATGCCGGGCGAGACGTGACCCTGGATGTAGAGGCAATCGCCGCCATGGCCTTCGCTCTCGGCGTGCCAGAAGTGGTTGAAGCCGGCGCCGAACATGGAGGCCAGCGAGGCGAAAGAGCCGATGTGTCCGCCCAGGTCGCCGCCCTCCGGCGGATGGTGGCGATTGGCCTTGACGACCATCGCCATGGCGTTCCAGCGCATGTACGAACGCAGCCGCTCTTCGATCTCGAGATTGCCGGGAGAGCGCTCTTCCTGGTCGGGCTCGATGGTGTTCACGTAGGCGGTGTTGGCCGAGAACGGCTTGTCGATGCTGTTCTGGCGGGCGTGTTCGAGCAGTTGCTCGAGCAGGAAATGCGCGCGATCCGGCCCCTCGCTCTCGATGACCGCCGAGAGGGCGTCCATCCATTCACGCGTTTCCTGCGCGTCCGGGTCGTTCGCGGCCGAGCCGAACAGGTTCTCGGGATTTGCCGACATGCTTTGTCTCCTTTTGAGGGGGTTGTGGCAGTAATTTAGTGCCGTAACGGCGGGCCGCGGGAGTTTCTCACAGAAATCTTGTAATTTCAAATGGTGCGCGCCCATCTCTTAATATGAAATTACCATGAAATTTCATAGGCAACGCTGACGAATGTGCCCACGGGTCTGCGCATGTCACCGCGTAAGGGTGCGTGCCCGTGCGAAAGCGTTCACCTAAACTCGACGGATGCCCTTTTCCTCCCCCATCGAGGTCGCACGCAGCGCCGTCCACGCGTCGCCGCTGTCATGGTGGCGTCGCTGGTGGCGGCGTCAGACGCCGATGCTGCAGGATGCGGTTGCCATGCTGGCCCCGCTGGCCGCGGTGCTGCTCTTCCTCGCGGCGATCGTTTCGGCCTTTTGGTATCTGCGCGCCGAGGAAATGGAGCGCGTCCAGGAATCGGTCAAGCGCGACGTCGAATACGCGCAGCAGCGGGTGCGCCTTCGTCTCCTGGAACGGCAAGAGCAACTCATGCGCCTCGCGCGCGACGCGTCGAATCGCGAGATCGACGCCACCGAATTCACCAGCCGCGCGGAATCGCTGGTCAGCCAGTTTCCCGAACTGCAGGCCGTGACCTGGATCGACGACCGCCGTCGCGTCAAGGCCAGCTATGCGGCACCGAGCGTGCACCCGGCGCAGCAGCGCGCGATTGGGGAAGTGCTGCGGCCGGGCGACACCGAGAGCAACTACGCGCTGGCGCGGGAGCTCCGTCAGCCTGTGTTCTCGCTACCTCTGGCTGGCAGCGATCCCCCGCCGATGTTGCAGCTTCACATTCCGCTGTTCGACCAGGGCCTGTTCGCGGGCGAGCTGCTCGGCGAGTTCTCCATCGACGGCTTGCTGCGCTATGGAATGCCTGCCGAAGTCTCGGCGCGCTATGCCGTTTCCTTGCTCGACGCAAAGGGCGGACTCATCGCCGGCAACACGGTCGCCAGTCCGCGCGGCACCCGCAATCGACTCCTTCCCTGGGCCATGCGGACCAACGAATACGAAGTGCCCGTCTCGCCGGTCGGCAACGCGCTGGTGCTTCGCGCGCAGGCCTATCGCACATCGCAGGGCGTCGTCGGCAACGGGCTGTTCTGGTTGGTGGGTGCGCTAAGCGTGCTCACGAGCTGGATGCTGATCGGCACCTGGCGCCACACGCGGCGCCGGCTGCAGGCACAGCAAGCGCTGGTGGCCGAGACCAATTTCCGCCGCGCAATGGAGAACTCCATGCTGACCGGCATGCGCGTGCTCGATCTGGAAGGCCGCATCACCTACGTGAACGCGGCCTTCTGCGCCATGACGGGCTGGAGCGAAAACGAGCTCGTCGGCCAGACACCGCCCTTTCCGTACTGGCTGGAATCCGACCGCGAAGTCATGAACGAGCGACTCGAAGAAGAGTTGCATGGCCGTGCGCTGCCGGGCGGTTTCCAGGTGCGGGTCAAGCGCAAGAACGGCAGCGTCTTCAATGCGCGCCTGTACGTCTCGCCGCTGATCGACGCGCGCGGGCACCAGACCGGCTGGATGACCTCGATGACCGACATCACGGAGCCGACGCGCATCCGCGAGCAGTTGTCTGCGTCTTACGAGCGCTTCACCACGGTGCTCGAAGCGCTGGACGCATCAGTGTCCGTGGCGCCGCTCGGCAGCGAGGAACTCGTGTTCGCCAACAAGCTGTATCGGCTCTGGTTCGGCTCCAACACGGTCGGGCACCTGAACATGGTGGCGCAAGCGGGCGTTCCGGCCTCTCACACACGCGACGAAGAGCTCGACGACGTCGACCCCTTCGCCGGCCTGCCGATCGACCAGCTGACCGCGGCCCAGGCAGCCAACAACGAGATCTTCGTTCCCGAGCTCGGCAAGTGGCTGGAGGTGCGGTCGCGCTACCTGACCTGGGTCGACGGCCGGCTGGCCCAACTGGTGATTGCCACCGACATCACGCCGCGGCGCGACGCCGAGGACCTTTCGGCCGCGCAGGCCGACCGGGCACAGGCCGCCAGCCGCCTGATCACCATGGGCGAGATGGCGTCCAGCGTCGCGCACGAACTCAACCAGCCGCTGACCGCCATCACCAACTATTGCAACGGCATGATGTCGCGAATCAGGGGCCAGCAGATCGACTCGGAGGCCCTGCTCGCGGCGCTCGACAAGACGTCGAAGCAGGCCCAGCGCGCCGGCCAGATCATCCAGCGCATCCGCTCCTTCGTGAAACGCAGCGAGCCGAACCGAACGCCGGCCGAGGTCGCGACCATGGTCAGCGAAGCGGTCGAGTTGGCCGGCATCGAACTGCGGCGGCGCAACGTGCGGCTCAATCACTACGTCGCGGCGCGCTTGCCGGTGTTGCGCGTGGACCCGATCCTGATCGAACAGGTGATGGTCAATCTGCTGAAGAATGCAGCCGAATCCATCGACCTGGCCAACCGCCCGCTGGCGCGCCGCAGTGTCGAGCTTCGGGTGCTTCCGAAAATCATCGAAGGCCAGAACGCGGTCGAGTTCTCCGTGCAGGACACCGGCATGGGCCTCTCGCCGGAAGTGATGGACCGTCTGTACGAAGCCTTCTTCTCCACCAAGCCTGAAGGCATGGGCATCGGCCTCAACCTTTGCCGGACGATTGTCGAATCGCACCGGGGTCGGATGCAGGCGGAGAACATCTACAATGGACCGGATGTGGTCGGATGCCGTTTTTCCTTCTGGATACCGGTGTTAGACGCTATAGATTCAATAGCAAGCAACGAGGCGAAGGTACCTGCATGAGTTTGATTCCCAAGAAGGGCACTGTCTATGTCGTCGATGACGACGAGGCGGTTCGTGATTCGTTGCAATGGCTGCTCGAAGGCAAGGACTACAGGGTCCGCTGCTTCGATTCCGCAGAGTCGTTTCTCTCCCGCTATGACCCCCGCGAAGTCGCCTGCCTGATCGTCGACATCCGGATGGGCGGCATGTCCGGCATGGAGCTTCAGGACCGACTGATCGAGCGCCGGTCGCCGCTGCCGATCGTCGTCATCACCGGCCACGGCGACGTGCCGATGGCGGTCGACAGCATGAAAAAGGGTGCGATGGATTTCATCCAGAAGCCCTTCAACGACGAGGCGCTCGTGGCGCTGGTCGAACGCATGCTCGAACACGCGCGCGGCGCCTTTGCGCAGCACCAGCAGTCCGCCAGCCGCGACGCGCTGCTATCGAAGCTCACCGGCCGCGAGGCACAAGTGCTGGAGCGCATCGTTGCCGGACGGCTCAACAAGCAGATCGCCGACGACCTTGGAATCAGCATCAAGACCGTCGAGGCACACCGCGCCAACATCATGGAAAAGCTCAATGCCAACACGGTGGCCGATCTCCTGAAGATCGCGCTCGGGCAGGCGGCTCCGGCCAAAGCCTAGTCGCAGCCAGCCCGGCAGCCCCATCTAGCATCCACGCCTGCGCAAGCGGGCGTTTTTACTTGGAAGACAAGAAGACGATGACAGCTCAATTGATCGACGGCAACTCACTGTCCCGGAAAATCCGCGCCGACGTGTCCGGCCGCATTGCCGCACTCAAGGCGCGCGGCATCGAGCCGACGCTCGCCATCATCCTGGTCGGCGACGATCCGGCGAGCCAGGTCTACGTCAAGCACAAGGTCAACGACAGCAGCGAGACCGGGCTCACGGCCAACCTCGAACGCTACGCGGCCAGCATGACCGAAGCCGAACTGCTCTCGCGCCTCCACGCCCTCAACGAAGACCCCAAGGTGCACGGCATCCTCGTGCAGTTGCCGTTGCCGCCGCACATGAACAGTCATCGCGTCATCGAGGCCATCTCGCCCGCCAAGGACGTGGACGGGTTTCACGTTGCCAGCGCCGGCGCACTGATGGTCGGCCAGCCAGGCTTCTGGCCCTGCACGCCGCACGGTTGCATGAAGATGCTCGAATCGATCGGCTACGACCTGCGCGGAAAGCATGCGGTGGTCATCGGTCGCAGCAACATCGTCGGCAAGCCCATGGCCATGATGCTGCTGGCAAAGAACGCCACCGTCACCATCTGCCACAGCGCGACCAAGGATCTCGCCGCCCTCACCCGCCAGGCTGACGTGGTCGTCGCCGCGGTCGGCAAGCGCAACATCCTGACGGCGGACATGGTCAAGCCCGGTGCGGTGATCATCGACGTCGGCATGAACCGAAAGGAAGATGGCAAGCTCGCCGGCGACGTGGATTTCGACGGCGTCAAGGAAGTCGCCGGATGGATCACGCCCGTTCCCGGCGGCGTCGGCCCCATGACGCGCGCGATGTTGCTCGCCAACACCCTTGAAGCGGCCGAGCGCGTAACTAGATAAGGATCACCCCGTTGCTTGCTCACTTCGTGTAGCCGCCTCCCCCTCAAGGGGCACCACCGGCGGCCCGGCGAAGCCGGTTCCGCGGTGGTTCCCGAACGGGCCTCGCTTCGCTTGCCCTGGAAAACATTTTTATGAACAACGCGCTCCTCGACTTTACTGACCTTCCGCTGTTCGACCAGATCGGGCCTGAACATGTCGCGCCTGCGGTTGACACTCTGTTGGCTGCTGCCGAGGTTGCGCTGCAGACGGTGACCGAGCCGGATTTTCCGGCTGACTGGATGGCTATTTCTCGGGTGCTCGACGTTGCGTCGGAGCGCTTCAGTCGCGCGTGGGGGGCAGTCGGGCATCTCAATGCCGTCGCCGACACGCCCGAATTGCGGGCCGCGTACAACGAAGCCATGCCGCGCGTCACGGCGTTCTGGACGCGCCTGGGTTCCGATGAGCGTCTCTACGCCAAGTACAAGGCGATCGACGTCGCGACGCTCAACCCCGAGCAGCGCCAGGCGCATCGCAACGCGGTTCGCAACTTCGTGCTGGGTGGCGCGGAATTGCAGGGTGCCGCCAAGACACGATTCGCCGAGATCCAGGAACGCCAGGCCGAGTTGAGCCAGAAGTTCAGCGAAAACGCCCTCGACGCCACGGATGCCTTTGCCTGGTACGCACCTTTCGGCGAACTCGAAGGACTTCCGGAAGACGTGATCAGTGCCGCCCGCGCCGCCGCCGAAGCGGATGGCAAGGAAGGCTACAAGCTGACGCTGAAGATGCCCTCGTACCTGCCGGTCATGCAGTTTGCCAAGAGCAGCACGCTGCGCGAAAGGCTGTACCGCGCCTATGTCACGCGCGCCAGCGAGTTCGGCGACCCTGCATTCGACAACACCGAGTTGATCCGCGAAATCCTCGCACTGCGTCAGGAAGAAGCCAAGCTTCTGGGCTACCCGAACTTCGGCGAGCTTTCCATCGTGCCCAAGATGGCCGAATCCGCCGGACAGGTCGTCAAGTTCCTCCGCGATCTGGCGACCAAGGCCAAGCCTTACGGCGAACGCGATCTGGCCGACCTCCGTGCCTTCGCGTCCGACCAGCTCGGCATCGTCGATCCGCAGCCCTGGGACTGGAGCTACATCGGCGAAAGGCTCAAGGAAGCGCGCTATGCCTTCAGCGAGCAGGAGGTGAAGGAGTACTTCACCGCACCGAAGGTGATGGGCGGCCTGTTCAAGATCGTGGAGACGCTGTTCGAGGTGTCCATCAAGCGGGACCTCGCGCCGGTGTGGCATCCCAGCGTGGAGTTCTATCGCATCGAGCGCGACGGCAAGAAAGTCGGACAGTTCTATCTCGATCCGTCAGCCCGCTCGGCCAAGCGCGGCGGTGCCTGGATGGACGACGTCCGCGCACGCTGGCTGCGCCCTGACACCGGCTCGCTGCAGACGCCGGTCGCTCAACTGGTGTGCAACTTCGCCGATGGCGTGGACGGCAAGCCGCCGCTGCTTACGCACGACGACGTGACCACGCTCTTCCACGAATTCGGCCACGGCCTGCACCACATGCTCACGCAGATCAACGAGCGTGACGTTTCGGGTATCAGCGGCGTGGAGTGGGACGCGGTAGAACTGCCGAGCCAGTTCATGGAGAACTTCTGCTGGGAGTGGGACGTGCTTGCGCACATGACATCGCACGTCGACACCGGCGAGCCGCTGCCTCGCGCCCTCTTCGACAAGATGACGGCGGCCAAGAATTTCCAGAGCGGCCTGCAGACGCTGCGGCAAATCGAGTTCTCGCTGTTCGACATGCTGCTGCATACCGAATACGACGCGACCACCGCCAAGCCCGGCGACGTGATGGCGTTGCTCGGCAAGGTCCGCGAAGAGGTTGCGGTGATGCCTTCGCCGCCCTTCAGTCGCACGCCCAACACCTTCAGCCATATTTTCTCGGGCGGCTACGCGGCCGGCTACTACAGCTACAAGTGGGCCGAGGTGCTGAGCGCGGACGCTTACGCGGCGTTCGAGGAAACGGCGGGCGCCAACGGCGAGCCCAGCATCGAGACCGGACGCAAATACCGCCAGGCCATCCTCGAAGCCGGCGGTAGCCGCAGCGCCATGGACTCGTTCAAGGCCTTCCGAGGCCGCGAGCCCCAGATCGATGCGCTGTTGCGTCATCAGGGAATGGCCCAGACGCAGCCGGCGTGATGGTTCGGCGGCGGCAGAGCCTGAGATACTCGGCGTCATCCGATTCCGGGAGACTTCGATGAAACTCAACACTGCCCTGACCGGCCTCGCCCTGATGCTGGTCGCCAGCGCAACACTCGCGCAGGCCGTCTATCGCAACGTCGACAAGAATGGAAAGGTCACCTTTTCCGACCAGCCCCCGACGGCTTCGTCCCAGCCGGCCGAGCCACGCAGCGGCGTCTCGACGGTCGCCGCCAATGCGGGCTTGCCTTACGAACTGCGCCAGGTGACGCAGCGCTACCCCGTCACGCTGTATTCCGGCGACGAATGCGCCCCGTGCGGCGCTGGCCGCTCACTGTTGATGACGCGCGGCATCCCCTTCGACGAAAAGACGGTCAAGAGCAACGACGACCTCCAGACACTGCAGCGGCTGAGCGGCCAGACGTCGCTGCCTTTGCTCACGATCGGGAGTCAGCAGCTCAAGGGTTTCTCGGACAGCGAGTGGTCGCAATACCTCGATGCAGCGGGGTACCCCAAGAGCTCGCAACTGCCGGCCAGTTTTCGCAATCCACCGGCCCAGCCGCTCGTGGCTCTGAAGGCCGCCGAGCCGGCCGCGCCCGCCGCCGCGCCTGCGCCGGCTGCCCCCACACCTGCCGCAAGCAACGAGCCGTCGCCGAGCAATCCTGCCGGCATCAAGTTCTGAAACCGGCGGTGATGCGCTCAACCGAAGCGCATCGTCCTGACACCGGATGACGTGCCCAGCAAGCACACGCTCGCGCGCTGGTGCGCAAACACGCCGACGGTGACGACGCCCGCCCACTGATTGACTTCCGTCTCGAATCCAAGCGGATCGGTGATCCGCAGGCCGGTCACGTCGACGATGTGCTGGCCGTTGTCAGTGACAAGCGGCACGCCATCCTTCTCCCGCACCTGCGCCAGCCCGCCCAGCCGCGCAAACTGGCGGATGATCCGCTGCGCGGCCATCGGGATCACCTCGACCGGCAACGGAAACGCCCCCAGCGTGTTGACCAGCTTGGAGGCATCGGCGATGCACACGAAGCGCTTCGACTGCGCCGCGACGATCTTTTCCCGGGTGAGCGCCGCGCCGCCGCCCTTGATCATGTAGCCGCGACCGTCGATCTCGTCGGCGCCGTCGATGTAGACGGCCAGCTCCTCGACCTCGTTGCTGTCGAACACGGGGATGCCCAGCGCCCGGAGGCGTTCGGTCGATGCCACCGAGCTGGAAACCGCTCCCCGGATCTCGCCCTTGATGGTCGCAAGCGCCTCGATGAACTTGTTGACCGTCGAGCCGGTGCCGACGCCGACGATGTCGCCCTTCACGACGTAATCCAATGCGGCGCGACCGACCTGCGCCTTGAGTTCGTCCTGGGTCAATGCGGGAGCGGGGGCGGATGAAGTCATCGGGGAGAATCCTGGGCTGATTGAAGTCAAGTCGAGAATTATCCGATGCCCTTGCTGCTGCCCTCTTCGCTTTATGGACTTGCCCGTCCATTCCTCTTCGGCCTTGACGCCGAGCACGCCCATGAGCTCACGCTGGACGCGTTGGCCCGTACGCAAAACACACCGCTGGCCTGCGCCTACGCGGCGCCGCGGGTGGACGATCGGATCACGCTTGCCGGCCTCACCTTCCCGAATCGGGTCGGGTTGGGCGCGGGCCTCGACAAGAACGCGCGCTGTATCGATGCCTTCGCCGCCATGGGATTCGGCTTCGTCGAAGTCGGGACTGTCACCCCGAAGGCACAACCCGGCAATCCGCGGCCGCGCATCTTCCGTCTGCCGCAGCGCGATGCGCTCATCAACCGGCTCGGTTTCAACAACGAAGGGCTGGACGCCTTCATCGCCAACGTGCAGCGCGCACGTTTTCGCCGCAACACATCCAAGGCCCCGATGCTGCTCGGCCTCAACATCGGCAAGAACGCGGCCACGCCGATCGAGCGTGCGGTAGACGACTACCTTGTGTGCCTGGACGGCGTGTATCCCCATGCCGACTACGTGACCATCAATATCTCGAGCCCCAATACCGCAAACCTACGTTCGCTCCAGAGCGATGAGGCCTTGGATGCGCTGCTCGGCGCGGTGGCCGACAAACGGGCGGCGCTCGCTGCAAGGCAAGGCCGGCGAGTCCCGCTGTTCGTGAAGATTGCACCCGACCTCGATGAGGCCCAGGTCAAGGTGATCGCGGCCACCCTGTTCCGGCACGGGATGGACGGCGTCATCGCCGCCAACACGACCCTCTCGCGAGAGGCAGTGGCCGGCCTGCCCCACGCCGAAGAGGCCGGCGGCCTCTCGGGCGCGCCGGTCAGGCAAGTGAGCAATCGTGTGATCGGCCAGTTGCGGGCCGCCCTTGGCAGCAAGTTCCCGATCATCGGCGTCGGCGGCATCCTGAGCGCGGCCCACGCGACGGAGAAGATCGCCGCCGGCGCCGACCTCGTGCAAATCTATACCGGCCTGATCTATCGCGGACCCGCGCTGGTGCAACGGGTCGCCCAGGCGCTACGCAACCAACGCAGTTGAGCCTGGGCGTACTGCGTCAGCGCATCCGCCAAAGCACCGGAACAATCACGCTCGCCCAGCGCACGAGGCGGCGCGGTCCCAGGACGGCCACCACGGCCGCAGCCGCCACGCCCGTCGCGACGGGGTGTTCACGCGCAATGCGCATCGCCGCGGCACTTGTCGTTTCATTGGGAGCAGGCGCCTCGCCAGCCCCGGTTGCCGCAGCTTCCAAGGTCGCGATGCGCACGCGCTGCTTCTCGATCCGTGCAAGCAGTTCTGCGCGAGTCACAGGGCGCGGCTCGCGCGGCGGAGTGGTCCCGCGGCGACCGCGACCCAAGCTTTGCCGGAGCCATTGGCGATCGCGGTCCAGCTCATGCATGATCGGTTCGAACGCCGTCGAGGGTTTGCCGGTCATCGACAGCAGCGCGACAACCGATGCCAGCCACAGGGCCAACCAGACTGCCGCCACCAACCAGGCGGCCGTGACGCGGTGTGGCGAATCCCAGAAGTGGACGACGATCGCCACCGACAGCAGGGCAATCGCGATCGTCGTGAGCCCGACGACGGCGATCACCAACCCCAGCATCGATCGCAAACGCTTCTTTTCGTCTTCCCAGGCGAAGCGCAGCAGCTCTATGCGATCTTCAGCGGCCAGCGCACCTTCGCCGGCCAGGATGCGCAACCGCCGCAATTGGGACTTGAGCCCAAAAAGCGACGACAACCACTTCATGCGCAGCCCCCGCAGGCGTCACGGCCCGTGGCGGCCAGGGGGGCTCCTTGCTGCTGCGCGCCGGGAGGGCTGTGCTCAGCGGCGGCCAAGCAGCAGGCCCACCAGCACGCCCACCGCCAGCGCTGCGCCGGCGATCTGCCAAGGCTCGTCGTGAGCGTAGGCGTTGGCGGAGTTGGCTGCTTCGCGTGCCTTCTTGGCAGCGATCCGGCTCTTTTCGGCTGCCAGTTCGCGCGCAATGGCCAACTTGCTGTCGATGCGCTGGCGAAGCGCCTTGATGTGAGGTACGGAATCGAGGTCCTTGCTGGCGAGCACACCGCGAACGTCGCTCGCGATGTCTTCAGCAACGGCGTTGGCCGCCGCTTCGAGGTTGTTGGATGCAGTCATTGAAAAAGGTCCTCCTCAGTCGCGCCGGCACCGCGCCGGCAACTCACGCCGACAAACGACGCTCCGCGTCATGGTACATGCCCAAGCCCGTCTAGGACAAAAGTCCCGCCACATGATCGCCAATTGCGAGGCTGCTGGTCAATCCGGGCGACTCGATGCCAAACAGATTGACCAGCCCCCGAACGCCGTGTACAGCCGGCCCGGCAATCATGAAGTCCGCCGTAGCCTCGCCCGGACCGGAGATCTTGGGACGAATGCCGGCATAGCCCGGAATCAGCGCGCCATCGGGCAACCCGGGCCAGTATTTGCGCACCTCCGCGTAGAAGCCGTCCCCGCGCGCGGGGTCGACCACCAGATCGTCTGCCGAATCGACCCACTGCACATCCGGCCCGAACTTGGCCTGCCCTCCGAGATCGAGCGTCAGATGCACGCCGAGACCGGCGGCTTCGGGGACGGGGTAGATCAGGCGACTGAATGGCGCCCGCCCGGCCAGGGTGAAGTAGTTGCCCTTCGCAAAATAGGCCGTCGGTACCGAGGTCGCCGGCAGGCCGTCGAATTGCCGTGCCAGCGCCGGGGCACCGAGGCCTGCGGCATTCACGACGCTTTTGCATCGCAAACGGGTTCCGTCGATCGACTTCAACACGATGGCGTCGCCCACGCACTCGGCGCCCACCACGCCCGACTTCAGCGCAACCACCCCGCCGGCACCCTCGAGATCGCCCTGCAGACTCAGCATCAGGGCATGACTGTCCACGATGCCGGTGCTGGGCGAATGGAGCGCTGCCAGGCATTGGAGCTGCGGCTCCATCGCGCGGACCTGGTCGCCTGAAAGCAGCACCATGTCGTCCACGCCATTGGCGGCGGCCTTGGCCATGATCTCGGACAGTTGCGCGACCTGGGCTTCGGAGGTGGCCACGATGAGCTTGCCGCAGCGTCGATGCGGCAAGCCGCGCTCGCCGGCATAGTCATAGAGCAGCCGCTTGCCCTCCACGCACAGTCGCGCCTTCAGCGAACCCTTGGGATAGTAGATGCCGGCGTGAATGACTTCGCTGTTGCGAGAACTCGTGCCGGTTCCGATGGCACCCTCGGCTTCGAGCACGATCACCTCACGGCCCGTCAACGCAAGCGCGCGGGCCACGGCCAAGCCGACCACTCCGGCGCCGATGACGGCGCAATCGAATTCATCCATGTCGCAAGCTTAGCCGGCTTGCGTTCGATCGCTTCAGCGCGACCGCGAGCCGGCTTGGGGCTCGACCAGATTGCCGGGCGGCGTTGCGGGGCCCTGGTCGGGCTCGACGGGGAGCTCGGGGACATCCGGCGGATGGGGCGTGACGGGAGGTGGAAGATCAGGGCTGGTGGCCATGGGGGTTCTCCTTCAGCTTGTCTTCTACGGGAGCGCGGTGCGGGATGCAAGGGGGTGGAGGTTTCGCGGCTAAATCCGTGCACCCGCCCGGTTTGCCGCAAGGCTGAGAAGATGCTCCACGAACTCAGCGTTGCCTTCGCCGAGAGAAGCAAGCTCAAGAACCTGCTGGCCGGGGCCCATCTGGACATCCATGCACTGAACACCGGCTTCGGGGTAAAGCGTTGGCCCCACAGGCCAAGCAAGCCGCCGTCGCGCCACGCACCCGAGGGCGCCGGGAAGCAATTTCTATTTGCTTGTCACTGACGTCGGACCGGCATATGAATAGGGCTCGACTTTCGCCCCGCTACATACAGACACGAGATCCCGTGCCAGGACCGACAGTAGATTGTTCAACCCGTAGTTAAGGGTGGTTATGAACTCAGAGTCGGCGCCCCACATGTTGGTCTTGTCGCCATGCGCGCGGTAATGCTTCTCCTGAACCACAACCCCGTTCTTGTCGATGAACTGGGCGCTCAGAGCCACCATGCTGAACAGCTTGATCCCGATCGGCCAAGTGTAGGCGCGCGTCAGGTACGTCTTGACCGTCAATCCATCCTGAGGCGCAGTGGCATCTTTGACTTGATCGACAGTGAAGCCGAAGTCTTCCAATTGAAGTAGACCGTCCAACACCCAAGGCCCGGCTTCTCCTGTCACCAGGGCTCCGCGGAAGCCGGCGCCTATCGTTTCCTTGTTCTGGCGATCGTCCTGAGGCAAAGCCACATGGATCGGGCATGTGCCACGAAGCTGCGTAGCCGGCATCTCCCGCGCGTTTCGTTCATAGGCCATGTCCAACGGCGGGGGCGAGCCGGTATCTGACCCGGCAAAAGCCTGTACCGAGCAGTTGGCGATGGTGGTGCCAATGAGGAGCGGCAGTAGTGTTTTGAGCTTCATTCTTGTGCGTCCCTTCATAGCCCAACTGCTGCCGCAGTTTTCGGGATCGTAGGCAGGGAGTACAACTTCTGGTCGTCTCCCAGCACCGTCTTTCGGGTAGCGGTTTCCTTGATGAGTCGACCTTTGATCTCGGCTCTTTGGGCCCCAGCATTGAACTCGTAGGCCTGGGACTGTGCCGACTTGTCGCTTGGCACCTTGAGATCCAAGTCCATCAAGACAAGGTTGATCGTTTCGACAATGGATTCCTTGATCGCGACGCGGAACGCTGAACCGCTTTTGTCACCCCAAAGCGCGATCGATTCCTTCCCGCCCGATCCGACCGGTTGGGATTGGTAGTACAGGATGCCGCGCTGGACCGGCGTGTTGGCAGGGCCGTCCTTCGTCCACATGCTCACGTTCGCCTCGACGTCCAGATTGCGAAAGTCCATCGTGAGGAAGTAGCGCGGATAGATGACGAGCAGCGCCTGACCCGTCTGGAGTTCGCTGCGAAGCTGGGCGAGCGAGTCCTGGCTCAGGGCCCGAGGCGTAGTGGTGAACTGTGCAACCTTGATCGGGTAGTTGGCGAGTTCTCGACGGATCGCTTCGTTGAACTCCCTGCGATAGTCGACGTCCTCGATCTGGGCATAGAGCGGCCCCATGATCTCTTGAGATGCTTTCACGCGAGAGTTCGTGACAGAGCTGTCAATCATTGCGCCGAGCAATCCACCGCCGGTGGCCGCGCCGACGTTGGAGGGCTGCACCGCGACGATCACCTCATCCTGGACTACTACGACGTGGGCCTTGAGCTCGGTGACGTTGGCGCGCTGTTCAGGTGTGAGGTTGATCCGTATTGGCATGGCACACCCGCCAAGTACGTAGGCGAGCAATATGAGTAGGGCACTTCGCAAGAACATTACTTTCCTTCTGATCTTTCGTGGAGTTGGTGTTGGAGGATGGGAAGCCTGCAGTCAAGCGATAAAGCGGCTGGCCTTCATGCGACGTTGAGGCTATCAAGCGAGCACGCGCGGGGGCTATAGGCCGAGTCTCTTTTTTGACGAGGCAGTTTCTTGAAGCGTCAATGAAATGGACGGCATTGGCCAGAAGGAATGCGATCGTTGAATGGGCCGCGCGAAAACAGGTGCCTCGTCCTCGGTCATAGCAGGGCCTCCAGTGCCTCGATGGCGCTCACACGAGACAGGGCGCCTCGTCCAGGCCATTGTCCGTTCTTGCATGGCTTCGCGGTGGGCGTCGAATCGACGAGCACCGCCAACGAAGAAGCCCTCACGAACCCGGCCGCGTGGGCTGGGTGGTGAGGGCTTTGATTTTCGCGGCTAAGAACGCGTCAGATCTATAGCGCCGTTCCTTAGTAGAAGAACCACATGTATCCGATGAACGCGCCTGCTGCGGCGATCAAGAGCCAGTACAGCCTCTTTTGGGATTTTGTCAGCGATGCGTATTTCGCATTGCTCATTCCAGGTCCTGCCATGATCGAGCCCTTCTACTTTGCTTTGAAGTTTTTCAACTCGAAGCCATAGCCGGCGGGATTGACGCCGGCGCCCGGAGGAACAGACACCCCGATCTCGATTGCGGTCTTGCCGCCATAGGAGTGATTGACACCTCCGCCGAATCCAATCAGAGGGACAGGCGAAGGAGCAAAAGCACCCGCCGCCCAACTGCCACCCTTTAGGAACTCAGCTGTATCACCGGCTCCAACGCCGCCGGCAATGCTTCCAGCAACAATCGACAAGCCTGGCTTGGCAGTGTACGCAGGGTATTGGCGGCCCAATGCCCATTGTCCATATACGCCTCCGTCATGGAGATCGATCGCCACGCCGGCGGACGCAACATATGCGTTGAGCTGGATCGATACGTAGTCTGGGGCCCGAGAGCCCGATGCGTAGGGTGTGCCTGCCGAGTACTCCCCAGTGTTCCATCCAGAGGCAAACGGATTTGTGGATGTTGGCGGAGGAATGTTGCGGCTGCTCTCAACATTCATGTTGATGGCTTGCATCGACGCCGTTTGTCCGGCGTAGTAGGCCTTGTTGGCCGCCTGCTGGTACTGATCGGCCTTTTCTGGCATGCCGTTGTTGCGCGCCCACTCGGCTGCACTAAACAACTGGTCTGAGTCCTTGCTGAGCCTCTTCGCCTGTTGGTTCCAGTCAGCGGCCGTCAGCGGAACGGCTGCGGCCTGTGGAGCCGGAGCACGGCTGCTGGTGGGCAAGCCGGTTGTGCCTCTTCCGACCTGGGCAATCGGAGAGCCATCGACCCCGACAGGGACCAAGCCTTCTGGGTCCCACTTGTTATCCGGGTCGAAGTCTCGAACAACGCGCGAATCGCTTGCGATCGACATCGGCGTATTCGCCGGACTGACGGACGAGGTCGGAAGCCCATAAGGATTGTTGCCAACCTGGCGCAGGGCCATGTCTTGAGAGAAGGTCAGCCCATTGACACGCAGCGCGCTATCGCCCGGCCCACCGCCCAGCAACTGGTACGAAGCCATCGCCGAGTCGCCGTTGTAGGCCGTGTTGGCCGCCCGACGCGCCACCGACATGTTGAGGTCGCGCTGGGCGTTCACCTCGCCGACGAATGCATCCTCGTTCGAGGCACCCGGCCCCTTGCCAAGTTCCGAGCGCGCCACGCGCTCCAACGAGGCGCTCTGCTCGGCCTTGGCCGCTGCATTGCCTTGCCAGTTCGTGATGCCGTTGTCGCCGAGACCGTAGGCATACCCCGCAGAGCCCGGCACGCGGCCCCAACCCGGCTCGTTGAACACCTGCGCACCCGCGCGGCCCCGGTTGGCAGCCGCGATGCTGTCCTGCACGTCGGAGCCGTTTTCGTAGCCCGAATCCGACCAAGGCCCGACGCCCTGCGTCTTCTGCCCATTCGCCGCTGCGATGCTGTCCCCCAACGCATTGCCAAACGCGTCCAAAGCGACCTGGGTGGCATTGATGCGCCCCCCGCGCATGGCTGCGACGGCGGCGCCTGCGGCAAGCCCGGTCAGCGCGCGAGCGGCGAAGTCGCCCAGCCCCGAGTGGCCCAAGGCATCACTCAGTGGCCCTGCCACTGCCTGACCGACGCCCGCGCCAACGGCTGCTGCCGCTACTCCGCGCCAGTCGAAGCCTTTCTGCAACCCGACAGCAACGGCAACCCCTTGGGTGGCCGCATTCGTCAAGGCACCGCGCACGATGGCGGCCCCGGGACCGGCGCCATTCAGGCCCGCGATGCCGCCAACGCGCACACCATCGAGCCCTTGCACGCCACCGATGCCCCCAGCGGCCCCGCCAGCGATGGCGCCCAACGCAACGCCCTTCCAAGAAAACGAATCCTGCGCCCCGATGGCGATGCCCACCCCCTGGCTGGCCACCGAGCCGGCCGCGCCGCCCACGGCGCCCGCGGCAACGGCCCCTGCGGCTTCTCCTCCGAGCGCAGCGCTCAGGGGGCCCGACAACGCGCCCGCCGTGTAGTAGGCAACCACCACCGCGACGACCACCATGATGACTTGGCCAACGCCCCCGCAGCCACCCCCATGGCCTTGCGGCATCGCCATCATCGTGGCCGTGTCGTTGGCGATCCTCGTCGGGTCGTAGGGCTTGAAGGTGCTCGCGTTGTTGGCACTGGAGACCCGCGTGGGAATCGTCAGCACCTGGCCCGTCCTCAGGTCCGCGTCGCTGGAGAGCCCGTTCGCGTCCGCGATCAGGTACCACTGGTTCGCATCCCCATAGGCCCCCTTGGCGATGCTCTTGAGCGTGTCCCCGGCAGCCACCGCATAGGTGCCCGGACTGCCCGCCGGGTAGCTCCCGTTGATGGGCTGGTAGCCGAAGCTGAACTGCGCCTCATCCTTGAATTGCGGAATCGGGAAGCCCTCGAAGCGCTGGTCCGCGACCTCGCCATAGCGCCCGAGCACCTCGCCGTTGACCACCAGCTGGCGCTGGGCGTGCTCATGCTGCCCGGCGCCTTCGGCCGAGTAGGAGGCGTACAGCGCGTTGCCTGCGGCGTCGTTCACGAAGTTGTGCGTGCGCAGGGTCGGATGCGTGATCTGGCCGGCGTCGCCGGTGGAGATCAGGTGGCCGTTGACGTCGTAGGCATAGGCCAGGCCCGCGAGCGACTGCGGGACGTCGTATTCGTCGGCGGTCTTGCGCGTCGCGCTGACGCTGTTGACGACCT
>NZ_JBFTNY010000025.1:0-87335 GCF_056397705.1 Variovorax sp. 05L425
TGCACGGCAACCCGAAGGGAAGGTATGCCAGGACGGGCCACTCGGCGTTGCGCTCCTTGCATGTGCCAACGCACATGCGGCGTCGCGCGCCTTGATTGGCCCGTCCTGGCATACCTTCGCGACCCCGGAAGTAGTGTGAACAGGCCCTAAAGCCACTTGCCGTCCGACGGCATCTGGATGGTCGTCTCCGGCGTGCCGCCGCTGATCATCGCGCCGATGCAGATGCTCAGCAGCGAGATGAAGATGCTCGCGAACAAGGCCGTCCAGAACCCGGACACCTTGAATCCACGCACCAGTGCCGACACCAGCAGGATCATCAGCGCATTGATGACGAGGATGAAGAGGCCGAAGGTGATCAGCGTCAACGGCAAGGTCAGGATGATGAGCAGCGGCCGGACGATGGCGTTCGCGAAGCCGAGCAGGAGCGCCGAGATCACCAGCGACGAGGCGCTTTCGAATTGGATCCCCTTGAAGAGGTGGCTGGCCACCCACAGCGAAAGCGCGGTGATCGCCCAGGTGATCAGGAAAGGGGTCAAGGAATTCAGCATGTCGGAAGACTCTCAGGTCGATGATGGACCGGATCATCATATCGGCGGGCGCGGGCGCCGACTGCCTGCCGCGGTCAAATTCAAACATATACGTGAACGTACACGTTGAGGTAGAATCGCCGACATGGCCGATCCCAAAGGAACCATCACCGTCCGCGACGCCGCGGCCCGTCTCGGGGTGACGGCTCGCACGCTCAAGTACTACGAAGAGCTCGGCATCGTGGTTCCGATCCGCAGCGAGAGCCGCTACCGCCTCTACGAGGCCTCCGATCTCGACAAGCTCGCGCGCGTGCTGCGCCTGCGATCGCTGGGTTTCTCGCTCACGGCGATCACGGCCATGATCCAGCAGCCTTTCGAGGCGCCGGCAGAGGGCGGTCGTCCCCGGCTGTCCAATGGGTCCCTCAAGACCCTGAAGGCGACGCTGGTCACGCAACTTGAAGCGCTCGACGCCCGCGTCGCGCAGGTGCGGCGCGAACTGAAGGAAGCCGCCACCCTGCAGGCGCAATTGCGCCGCGACATCGACTACGTGGAACGAAGGCTGACCGGCGAGCCGATCGAGGCGGCGCTGGAGGAACTCAAGCGCGACCCCTCCGCGCCGGCCCGCAATGGCCGGCGAAAGCCTGGCCCATGAGCACGCCCGTGTCCGCATCGCCCCGGCGCGACATGGACATCGCCGCGCTCGCCCCCTGGGTCATCGGGCTCGTGACCGGGATCGACTACTTCGACAACGCACTGTTTGCCTTCTTCGCGAGCTACATCGCGGGCGGTATCAGCGCGTCGGCCGACGAACTGATCTGGGCCTCGAGTGCCTACGCGCTGGGCGCGGTGCTCGGCATCCTGCAGCAACACAGCTGGGTAGAGCGCGTGGGCTATCGCCGCTACCTGGCGATCGCCATGTTCGCCTTCGCCGCCGGCGGCGTCTGCGCGGCGCTGAGCGAGAACTCGATCCAGCTGATGCTGGCCCGGGGCTTCCAGGGCTACTTCGTCGGGCCCATGCTGGGCGCGTGCCGCATCCTGATCCAGATCGGCATCCCCGCGCAGCGGCGCGCCAAGTCGCTGCGGGCCTTCATGGTGCTCATCGTGTTCAGCGGCGCGCTCGCGCCGATCATCGGCGCCTTCCTCGTCACGCACTTCGAGTGGCGTTCGCTCTTCTTCTGCACGGCACCGGTCGCCGTGCTCACCGGCGTCCTGGCACTGTGGACGGTGCCTGACATCGGCGATGTCGCACCGCACGAGCGCACCGAGCCGCACCACGTGGCCTACGTGGTCTTCGCGCTCGCGCAGGCGGCATTGCAGGTCGTGCTCACGCGCACGCACTACGAACTCTTCTCCGGCTCGCCCACCTTGATCGGCCTGGCCATTGCCGGCGTGGCGGGGCTCGGCTGGTTCGCATACCAGCAGTGGCAGCATCCGGCGCCGCTCGTTCGTTTGCAGGCGCTGAGGCAACGGACCTTCCAGGTGGGGCTGGCGCTCTACGTCGTCTACTACTACATGTCGACCGGCTTCAGCTACCTGCTGCCGCGGCTGATGGAAGGCGGGCTCGGCTTCACCGTCGGCGACACGGGCTATTTCACGGGTGCGATGTCGCTGGTGAGCGGGCTGCTGGTCTTCGTCTACCTGAAGTACTCGTCGCGAGTGACGCGCAAGAAGTGGCTCATCGTGCCGGGCTTCGGCATCGCGGCGACGGCGGCCCTGTGGTTTGCGCAGATGTCGCCCGAGGTCGGCCGCCTGCAACTGGCGGCGCCGCTGCTGCTGCGCGGACTCATGATGCTGTTCGTGGTCCTGCCGGTGGCGGGCATCACCTTCCGGTCATTCGAGGCCGACGACTTCGCGCACAGCTATCGCCTGAAGAACCTGGTGCGGCAACTGGCCATCTCGTTCGCGACGGCGAGCGTCATTGCGCTGCAGCAGCATCGCGTCGCGCTGCACGGCACGCGTCTGGCCGAATCTTCGAGCGCGTCCAACCCCGCTTTCATGCAGTCGCTTGACATGCTGACGCGCGGCTTCCAGGCGAGCGGACACGCGATGGGCGAAGCGCACGCGATGGCGGTCGCGAGCCTGTCGCGCATGCTCGACCAGCAGGCGACCTTCATGGCCTCGCTCGACGGCTTCCATGTGATTGCGGTGATCGCGCTCGTAGCCGGCGTGTACGCGGCCTGGCAGCGCGAGATCGACTGAGGCCGCGCGATCGCCTCAGGCGGCGACGCGGCGGTTCGACAGTTTCAGCAGGAGTTCCTCGGCGACGTCCGCCGCGCGGTGCGCCATGACCGCGACCGGGTAGCTGCCGATGCGCTTGCGCTCGTAGATGACGGTCGCGAAGTGAAACTCGGTGCCCAGCACGATGGCGGCCTCGTGGAGGCAGTGGGCAATGGAGGCCAGGCCCTCGCGCACGTAGTGAGGGCTTCCGTCGCCGATCCCTACTTGCGCGTCGAATTGCTTTTCGCCGCGTTGGGTGATCTCGACTTCAGGCTGCATGGGACTTCCAACTCCAGATAGCTTCTTGTGAGGGACCCGCCGGGCGCGGAACCCGAAACGATACAAACATCGGCCGCACTGCGCCATCACCGAAAACCGTGAGCCCGCTCCGCCGGGACCCAAAAAATCCAGGCGCCACCCTGTTCTCCGGCCGACTTCCTGCCGATAGAGCGGAGTGACCCTACCGTCCAGTGAGCATGCGAGCTATCGAATCCTGATGCGCGAGGGGTGCAGGATCGTGTACGGCCACATGCCGCTGGTGGAATTTCTTCGGCTGCTGAGGCAAGCGGACGACAGCGAGGTGTTGGACGCCGGGGTGGCACGCATGCTGGACGCGACCGCCGTCATCGGGCTGCCCGATGCGCTGGCGCGCCTTCGCCGGCAGGAATCCCCCGCCGCCATCGAGCGCGTGCGGGCGCAGCTCGGTCGAGATGCGTTGCGTCTCGACCCTCATTCGCTGCGCTGGCTCGCCGCGGGCGAGCACGGACCGGCCAGTCTCGCGCTGTTCGTGCTGCTGACCGGCGTGCGCCCGCGTGACTACCGGGGCACGCCGCGCGATCTGCCGCGCGACGCGAACGCCTTCCGGCGTTGCCGACTGCTGATCGAACAGGTGCCGGCGCTGCGGCAGGCGTTGCCGGTGCTGGCGACGCGCGTGGGCGAGCCCGGCGTGGCCGAATGGGCCGCGCTTGCCGAAGCCTGGGACGACCTCTGCGCCCACATGGACCATGAAGCGCCGGATTGGCGTCGCGGTTCGGTCAAGGCGCCCGCGCTGACGGCGATGATGGCCTGCTTCCGCGAACTCGAAGCGGCCTGAATGGGTGAGCGGCAGGGGGCTTGTCCCGCACGCGGACGCGGACTACTTCTCGACGGACGGTGCCGCTCGGGTGATCCGGCTACAGTCCTTTCGCCTCGCATTCCCCAAATCCAAAGCAAATGTCTCAACCAGCCCGAGCGTCCGGCTCCCGCGCGGACGACCTTCTCGGTGTCGACGCCACGCCTCCCGTTTCCCAGTCTTTCCAGGCCCAGCCACAGACACGTGCGCGGCAGGTATTGCTCGCCCTGAGCCTGATTCTGATCGCGTTCAATCTGCGCCCGCTGTTCGGCAGCCTCTCGGTGCTGCTGCCCGAAGTCATGAAGGACACCAGACTGACGCCGGCCGGCGCCAGCATGCTCACCACGCTGCCGCTGCTGTGCCTGGGGGTTTTCGCGGCGCCGACGCCGGCGTTGGTCCGGCGCTTCGGTCCGGAGCGCACTTTGCTCGGTGCGCTGCTCTTCATCTGCGTCGGATCGCTGTTGCGGGGCACCGGAAGTCTGCCGATGCTGTTCTTCGCGTCGGCGCTCGGGGGCGCGGGCATCGCGGTGGGCAACGTGCTGCTGCCGGGTCTGGTCAAGCGCGACTTCGGCAGTCACGCCGCGATGATGACGGGCTTCTACACGCTGGCGGTGTGTGCGGGCGCATCGAGCGCCGCCGCGTTCACTGTTCCGCTGGAGCAGCTTTTCGGGGGAGCCTGGACTTCGGCGCTGGCATTCTGGGCGCTGCCGGCCGGGCTTGTCGTGCTGCTCTGGGCGCCGCAGGCCCTGGCGGCGCGTCCGCGCCCGGCGCATGCGAGCGTGCATGTCGGCAGCCTGCGGCGCGACCCGCTGGCTTGGCAGGTCACCTGCTTCATGGGACTCCAGTCGTCACTGGCCTACATCGTCATGGGATGGCTGGCGCCCATGCTGCGCGAGCGCGGACTCGACAGCGCGACGGCCGGCTACGTGCTCGGCGTGTCCATCCTCGTCCAACTGGCGACCTGCCTCGTGACGCCCTCGATTGCTGCGCGCTGCCGCGACCAGCGCGGCCTGACGCTTGGCATCACGGCGATCATCCTCGCGTCGATGCTGGCTTTCCTCTTCGCACCGCTGAGCGGGGTCTGGTTCTGGGCCGTGCTGCTGGGCTGCGGGCAGGGTGGTGCCTTCGCGCTGGCGCTGAGCCTGATCGTGATGCGTTCGCCCGATGCAAACGTGACGGCGCGGCTCTCGGCCATGGCGCAGGGTTGGGGCTACGTGCTTGCCAGCGCGGGGCCGCTCATCGCAGGGCTGCTGCGCGGTTGGACGGGTGGCTTTCAATCGTCCGCGATGCTGATGGTCGTCCTGGCGGCGGGCATGGCCTGGAGCGGTTGGGGCGCAGGGCGGCGGATGGTCGTGCTGCGGGGCCATCGCAGCGCCTGAGTCAATCCAGCTCGTACCGCTCCCGGAAGGCCGCGCAAAAGTCCGGCGTGCCGCTGATGGCCATCGTGAACGTGTGCCGTGGCGTACCCGCTGGGCCGCTACGCACGCGCAGCTTGCGCGCGTCCTCGTCGAATTCGAGCGTCTCCGGCACCGTCACCTCCTGCATGCCCTGCAGGTCGTAGTCCCACTCCCCGCCATCGCCGACCGCGCCACGGCGGCCGCGAAAAGCGTCGTGCGCCCAGGCAAGCACTTGCTCGATCTCTGCATGGACCGCTTCGACCTGCTGCGGGCCGACGGTGGCCATTGCTTCGAACACGCCGACGCCTTCGGTGTCTTCGCTGTAGTCGAAGTCCAGATAGTTCAGTGTCATCCGGACTAATCCGCCGATGTGCCCGGGGACGCGGCCACCGCATAGATGAGTGCGCCGCCGCGCAGAAGCTCGATGACCGTGTCACGGTCGGCGGACGAAAAGACCATGCATCCGTCGCTCCTGCCTGCGACGCCGAGCGCCGCGATCATCTCGGGCTCGACGTACGACTGCGCGTGGATCACGATCAGTCGCTTGTATGCATTCCTGTTCGTCGGTGAGAGACCGCGCAAACGCATGGAGAGGCCGTTCCCCTCCGTGGGGCTCATGTAGACCTCATCGGTCTTGAACAGGCCGAGGCTGCTCGCATTGCTGTCGACCTCGTCCAGGAAAACGCTGGGTACTCCGTCGAACCCGTCGGGCTCCGAACCGATGCCGTGCGCCACGACGAAGCTGTGAACGACGGCACCCGTCGCCCGCTCGATCACGTGAAAGCGCGGCAGGTTGGATCGCGTCGAATAGTCCAGCACGGCGGCGTAGGAATGCTCGGAGTCTTGCGCCAGCACGTAGGCAATGGCGGACTCGACCAGCGGCGAACGCTCGGTCTGTGCGAGGGCCAGCCTCACGCCTCCGGCGCCCAGCCCGAGTGGCATGCAGAGCATTGTCTGAAGCAGCCATCGTCTTTTCATACGACACCTCACTTGCAGATCGACGTCCACAACCCGCCGGACCTGAGCCCGACGGGTCGCACGCGGGCGCGACGGCGACCACGGGCACGGCATTTGACGCCTGTCCCGTGCCGTCCGCAAGTCTTCAAGCAAGGCGCGCGGGCGGATGGTCCGGACTGGAGAGCGCAGTCGCTGCGGCTTGCAGTTCGGGCACGAGCGTCAGGAGGCGGCGAGTGAGCCAATAGAGCTGGGAAGGATCGATCGGGTCCGGCAACCTCAGGATGTTGATCAATCGCTGCGGACGGCCCCCGAAACCAAGAGCGATCAGCGGTTCGAGGACGGCCGCCAGGTCGGCCCGAACATGCTCGTCCACGAGGTCATGCTCATCCAGGCTGTGCCAGATCGCCAGCACCGCCCGTTCGCACAGCTCGGCATCCGACAGCGGTGTCTCTGCTGCTTCCGGATAGCTCAATGCACTCATGGGCATCGGCGGCATGCCGCTTGTCTCCGTGCCTGTAGTGCTCCTTCGTGAAGGCATGGGGCCCTCCTTCGAGATGCCGCCACGATACGCCGCATCCAGGTGAGCGGCAATGCCCGATTTCGAGAGCCTCGTGTGTCGGAGCCCTCCTACAAGGAGGGGGTCCGCGCGGCCCGTCTCAGGCATTCTTGAAGGTTGAGACAAACCTTCCGGGCGTCGCCTCTTGTTCGAGGCCCCGGCAGACGCGCAGCTACCTTCTTGTGTCCTTCGAACCGGCCGAAAGCCCAACCCTTCCATCCGCAGCGGCGCCTCAGGCCCACTCGTTGGATCTCAACCTGCCCCAGGTGCATCCCGTCTATTTGCGGCTGCTCGTCGCGGCGGCTGCGGCGGAGGGCATTGACCTTGGCGCCTCTCCGACACCGTCCGGGCTGAACGTGACCCAGCTGGTCCGGAATGACGCCCCGGTGTCATTGGCCGTCTGGCGCGGCGTCATGCTGGGTCTCGATCGGATGGCGCCGAGCCAAGGGCTCGCCATGCGACTGGGACGGCGGGTGCCGCTGATTTCGCATGGCGCCCTGGCTTACCTGATGGTGAGTTCGTCCGACCTGCGCCAGGCGCTCGACGGGCTGGTGCGCTTCGCGCCGCTTCGCCTCGCCGTCTTGAATCTTCGGCTCCGGCAGCGCGGCCAGCACATCGAGTTGCACGTGCGCCCCCTGGTGTCGTTGGGCGACGTCGAGCGCTTTACCCTGGAATTCCTGCTGGCCATGCTCTGCAAGTCGATACGGGACCTGTGTGGCGGCGCATCCCGGGCCATGAAGTTGCATCTGCCAGGCTCGATGGCCCGCACCACGCGCGTCTGGGCCGAACAGGGCATCTCGGTCGCGAAGAGCGCGGGCTGGCCTTATCTGTCGTTTCCCAATTCGCTGGCCACCATGGCGCTGCCCACCGCCTCGGGGCCGGATCGCCTCCTCGCCTGGCAAGCGTGCGAAGAGGCAGAGCGCCAGCAAGGCTGGTCGGCCTCGATCAGCTCGCACATAGAGCAACTCTTCCGAACCGGGCCGCCAACGAACTACAAGCTGGACCAGATTGCCGAGCAACTCGGGCTTTCGCGCCGCACGATTGCCCGCCGGCTGACCGAGGAGCACACCAGTTTCAGCGCGTTGGTCGATGCCAGCCGCAAGCAGAGATTGCTGCGCCGGCTGGCCGACCGGCGATCGAACCAGATCGAACGTTCGCTCACGTTGGGCGAGATCGCCGAAGACCTCGGCTATGCGGATGGCGCGGTCCTCAGTCGAGCGGTGCAGCGCTGGTTCGGTATCGGTCCCCGCGACTTGCAACGCTGGGTCGACGCCGGGTTGGCCGTGCCTGTCGAGCCAACCCAGGCCATGTCGCCAAAGGCAAAAACGCTGGCACCAGATGTCTTGGAGCGTCAGTCGCGTCACCCCTAGAGTTCTCGAACGCGGTCCATCGAAGACAAGTCCGCGTTGAACGAGTAACTACCTGGAGACACAAGATGAGAAAAACAACCTGGATAGGTTGTGTGGTGATGGCGTTGTTCGCCGGTTGTGGAGGTGGCAGCGGTAGTCCGGTGGGCAACGCGTTGCCCACGTCCCCCGCCGCATCGCACCCGGCGGATGCGCCCGCTTCGCCCACCGTGCCGGTCACGCTGCCCACCACGCCTACTACGCCCGAACCGTCACCCAATGCCTTGTTCCAGGTCGGTGCGGCCACGGTCAGCATTGCGCCCGACGCCCCCGTGTACGTGGGCGGATACTCGGATTCCAATAAGCCCGCGATTCAGATCAGCAACGACCCGCTCGAGGTGCGCGCCTTCGTGGTCGCCAAGGGTGACAAGGCGGTTGCCTTCGCGGTTGTCGACAGCACCGGCTGGTTCGCCGAGTACCAGGACGCCGACGTGGGCAATGGCCAGTTCGGCTCGCGCGTGGATGCTGCGAAAAAGCTGTCCGATCACGGTTTCAAGGTCGACCGCTCGGCGGTGATGGTCTCGACGACGCACTCGCACGCTACACCAACTTTGGTCGGTATCTGGGGAGTCATGAGTCCCGCGAACAAGACCTACCTCAAAAAGGTCCACGATGCCGTGGTGCAGGCGGTAGACACCGCCGCGTCCAACCTCAAGACATCGGAACTCTGGACTGCGAACGGCGACATCGGCTCCATCATCTGGCAGAACGGCCAGGGCACGGACCATGTCGACGGCTTCGCTGTCGACGCGAGGATGCCTGTTCTGTGGGCGCGTGATCCCGGCACAGGCGCCACCAACGCGCTGTACGTCAGCATCCCCAATCACCCGGACGAATTCCGTGCATTCAATGGCGCGGTCACGCAAGGCTTCTCGGCCGATGTGCCCGGCTATGTCCGCAAGCAGATGGACATCACCATCGGGGGGACCAGCGTCGTCGGATCTGGAACCCTGGGCCGGCAGGAGTCGCCGGGTACGAACGCCGACTATGCGGAAGTGAGTTACCAGGGACAGTACGTTCTCAATGCCCTGCGCCTGGCCATGGCGCAGGCGGCTCCCCTGAAGAGCGACACCCTCGGAAGCTCCGAAACGCTGATTCCCAATGTCACGGTGGGTAGCTCCGCGGAGAATCAGGGCCTGCTCAGCCTGATGAAGTACAACGCGCCGGCAGCCGGTCTGGGCGGACCTAGCTGCAATGCAGTTCTGGGCGGCAACTGTTCCGTCCCCCGCGCACTGTCGGCGCCCTGGTGCGTCGGCAATTGCTCGGTCGCCGGTAGCGGGCCGACTTCACTCGGCACCTACACGACGGCACTGAGGATTGGTCCGCTGCTCTACATCAGCAACCCTGGCGAGGCCTTTGCGGAAGTCAATGACACCGTTCGGAGCGAAGTGCTCGATGCGCAGTCGGTCAACGTGGTCGGACTGTCGGGCGACTTCCTGGGATACAACTGGTCGCCAAGCGACTACACCACCCTTCAGTTCGGTTCGAGCGATTTCGCGAAATACAACGTCGGTCCCGATCTGGCTCAGCTCACCGCAGATGGTGCCTATGCCAACGCGGCCGCACTCGGCTTCAAGGTCAAGTCGACGAAGGACGTTGTCCATGCTGTCTACGACAGTTCAGTGGGCAACCTGCCCGGCATCCAGTTCTATTCGACCCAAATCGCATCGACCCCGACGAGCATCAGCTTCTACGGCTCCACAGCGCAACCCCAGAGCAACTACAAGCAGACCAACCATGTGTTGAGCCCCATCGCCTGGGACTTCGGCGACAACTCCGGTTCCGTCACGTCGAACAGCCAGGATCGTCTGTCTCATGCCTTCACGACACCCGGCTCCTACAAGGTGACGGCCAAGGTCACCGACAACACCACGGGGAATTCCCGCTCCTGGAGCCAGACGCTCACGATCCTTCCGGCGTTTTCCGTTGCGATCAACGCGGTCGTTTCGGACGTCGATACCAGCAAGACAGAGTTGAGCCTCAGGCCGGACGGCGGCCAGGGCCAATTGCTGGCGGCCCGCTGGACGTGCCCGGACGGACAAACGCCTCAGGGCCTGACCGTGGTGTGCAACCGGCTGCCCCGCAACGGCATCGTCCAGGTCACTGCGTGGGACGGCGCGGGCAATTCGGCGTCTTCCCAGACTTCAGTGCCGTGACGAGAATGGCGATCCGAATCTGTCGCATCGGATTCGGATCGCCATCGAGAAAAAGAGCTGTAAGCGTCCCCGGGGCCTACGTCGTTCTCCGCATTCGACGAAGAATGAGCTTTTCGGAGATCTTGTCCAGGATGTAGTGCGCCGTCCGGCGAATGCGCGCGCGCCCGTTGGAAGCGTCGTAGGGAGACCGGAATTCCGCGCCGGCCTGCCGTGCGCGCTGGCTCAGGAAGGTCTCCGACATCACGCAGCGCATCTTTGCGCGCAGGGCGTCGAATGTGTCCGCATTCAGCTCCGTTGCGCCGTGCCAAGCGTGCGCCCACTTGTACTTGCGGGCCCGCTCGGCGGACTCTTCCGGGTCCGCGATCAACCAGGCCTGTGCGCCGCCGAAGAAGTCCGGATCGAGGTGGTCCCGGAACAATTTGTGCGCCGGCTCATAGCTGTCATGGAAGAAGGAATCCAGCAATTCATTGCCCGGCGAAAGCGTGCCCAAACGTTGAAGCAGTGTGTGGTTCATCGCAAAGGCATAGGTCGATATCCACTGCAGCATCGGACCCAGCGGCGTCTCCCCGGGTCTCGCGCAATCGGTGACTTCGCCGAGCATCCAGGGTCCGACATGCGGACTCAGCCATTCGGCTTCGAGGCAGAAGCGGGCGGCGCGCTGATTGCTCCAGCCGTGGCGACTCGCCACCGTGTCATTGGTGAAGATCCAGACGTCAGGCGCCTTGCCTCGCGACAGCACATCCGCCACGCCCGCATCCCATCCGCTGAACTCCCGATTGGAGTTGTCTCCCGCAGCGACACGCACGGCCTCGAAGCCATGGCCGGTGTAGCGCTCTTCTCCCTCGCGCCTGCTGTTGTCGACGATCAACAGCGACACCTGATTGCCGTGCGACTCCAGCGTCTGGCGAAACTTGGCCAGCAACGCCATGGACAACTCACGGCTGTGGGAGCCGTACTCGAGATGAACGAGAGCGTAGTGTTTCACTTGTCCGTGCCATCAAAGTTCATTGGGCCCCCCTCGATGATGTCGTCACTGTGTTTCAAACGAATGTATCTGACCGAAACCCGACTCACAAGCGAACCCATGGTCGCGCGACGGTTGGGCCGAAGCAAGAGTTGAACCAGCAGTGGGGCTGGAGCATCATGAGGGCGCAACCAGCCAAGGTGTGTAGGCGGTTCTCTGAAACCTCTTGAAGTCGACTTCATGGAGTACTACGACACTGCTGCGGTGGAAGCGGCCATGCAATTGGCCGCGACGGCTGTAACCGCCGGACGATCGCATCCGAACTACCTCGCAGATGCTTTCGTCCAAACCCTAGAAAGGGACTTGCCATGACCACCCACGGAAGACGCTTTGCCCTCGTTGCGGGTACATCCACGCTGGGCTTGGCCATTGCCAACGCACTCGGCTGGACTCCGCGGCTCGCGGTGGCCGCGGAGGGCAAATTCGAAGTGACCCACACCGACGAAGAGTGGCGCAAGCTCTTGACGCCCAATCAGTACGAAGTCTTGCGCAAGGAGGGCACCGAGCGTCCGTATTCCAGTCCACTGAACGACGAACACCGCGAAGGCATCTTCTCGTGTGCGGGTTGCAGCCTCGACGCGTTTTCCTCGAAGACGAAATTCGACAGCAGGACAGGCTGGCCGAGCTTCTGGCAGCCTTTGCCGAACGCCGTCGGAGAGACCCAGGACAAGACGTTCGGCATGGTTCGCACGGAGGTGCATTGCCGCCGCTGCGGAGGGCACTTGGGCCACGTCTTCGATGACGGCCCGAAGCCAACCGGACTGCGGTATTGCATGAACGGCCTGGCGCTCAAGTTCACGCCGGGTGCGGCCTGATTGGTCAAAGCGAAACGCCGTGGTCCTGTTCCTCGTCGCTTACCTGGGCGGTGTGCTGACCATCCTCAGCCCCTGCATTCTTCCGGTCCTTCCGTTCGTGTTCGCGCGGGGCGATCAGCCCTTCCTGAAGAGTGGTCTGCCGCTTCTGGCGGGAATGGCGTTGACCTTTGCGGCCGTCGCGTCGCTGGCCGCAGTCGGTGGCGGATGGGCCGTGCAGGCCAACCAGTACGGGCGCTGGGTGGCGATCGTGTTGATGGCGGCATTCGGGCTCATGCTGCTGTTTCCGAAGTTGGCGGAGCATGCGACGCGCCCATTGGTCGCCTGGGGATCCCGGCTGTCCGCGTCCGCGTCCCGTGGCGCATCGGAGGGCGGCTCTTCATCCATCGTCCCCTCTCTGCTCCTGGGTGTCGCCACCGGTTTGCTCTGGGCCCCGTGCGCGGGTCCGATCCTCGGCCTGGTGCTGACCGGCGCGGCGCTCAACGGCGCAAGTGCACAGACATCGCTGCTGCTGCTTGCCTATGCGGCAGGCGCCGCAACATCGCTGGCGGGCGCGTTGCTCGTTGGTGGCCGTTTGTTCAATGCGATGAAGCGGTCACTTGGCGCTGGCGAATGGATTCGCCGCGGCATTGGCGTCGCATTGCTCTGCGGCGTGGTTGCGATCTCGCTCGGACTGGATACGGGGGTACTGGCGCAGGTGTCGCTGGCAAGCACTTCCAGGTTGGAGCAGGCGCTCGTCGACAAGGCGCGACCCGCGCCGAATACGGCGGCCGTCGAATCCAATGTGGTCACCGGCACGGACTCGACGGTGATGATGAGCGGCTCGAACGCCATGATGTCGTCTGGACAGGCGATGAAGACCGCGGGCGCTGCCGATCTTCCCGTAGAGGGCGTGATGGCACCGCTGGACGGCGCCGTGCAGTGGCTCAACTCGGAACCGCTGACGACCGAGCAACTGCGCGGCAAGGTCGTGCTGGTCGACTTCTGGACCTACTCGTGCATCAACTGCCTGCGCGCGCTGCCCTATGTGCGTGCCTGGTCGGAAAAGTACAAGGACAAGGGCCTGGTGGTCATCGGCGTGCACGCACCGGAGTTCGCGTTCGAGAAGGACGTCGGCAACGTCAAGAAGGCCGTGAAGGAGCTGAAGGTCGACTATCCGGTCGCAATCGACAACGACTATGCGATCTGGCGCGCGTTCAACAACCAGTACTGGCCGGCCCACTACTTCATCGATGCGAAGGGCAACATCCGTCATCACCACTTTGGTGAGGGTGAGTACGACGAGTCCGAGCAAGTCATTCAGCAGCTGCTGGCGGAAGCCGGATCGAGCGTGGTGACGGGCGACCTCGTGAAGGTGAATGCCACCGGCGCGCAGGCGGCCGCGGACGACGCCAATGTCCAGTCACCGGAGACCTACATCGGCTACGACCGTGCAGAGAATTTCGCGTCTTCGGGTGGCTTCACGCGTGACAAGGCGAGTACGTACTCGACGCAGCCCAATTTGAAGTCGAACCAGTGGGCGCTGGCCGGCGAATGGGAAGTCGGCGGACAAAGCGCCGTGCTCGATCGCAGCGGCGGCCGCATCAGCTACCAATTCCATGCGCGCGATCTGCACCTGGTGTTGGGGCCGGGCAAGGATGGCAAGCCCGTCCGTTTCCGCATCCTGATCGACGGCAAGCCGCCGGGCGCCGATCACGGCGCGGACGTCGACGCGCAGGGAAACGGCATCGTGGCCGAACAACGCCTCTACCAACTTGTGCGGCAGCAAGGTCGTGTGACGAACCGCCGCTTCGACATCGAATTCCTCGACGCCGGCGCGGAAGCGTTTGCGTTCACATTCGGATGAGGTCGGACCTGCGCAAGGTCAGCCTCCGCCATCTCCCGCGCCGCCCAACGCCTTCGACACAGCCACCAACCCCAACGCCAACCGGCTCGTGCTCTCCGTGTAGTCCCTCTGCGCCTGCAACCACGTGCGTTGCGCGTCGAGCTGCACCAGAAAGTCGGTGAGCCCGTGGTCGTAGCGCACCTGCGCAAGCTGCAACGCATCGTGGCTGCTGCGCTCCCTCACCGCCAGTTGCGCATTGCGTTGACGTTCCGCCGTGTAGGCACTCAGTGCGTCGTCGATCTCGTGCCATGCCTTGAGCACCGTCTGCTGGTAGGCGACGGCGGCTTCCTGCTGCTGCAACTCGCGCACGGTGATGGTCGAGCGTCGACGACCGTTGTCGAAGATCGGGAGCTGCAGGCTCGGCCCGATCGACCACTGGCGGCTTCCCCATTCGCCGAAGCTGCCGTTGTCCACCGCCTGGAAGCCGAAGCTCGCACCCAGCGTGATGCGCGGATACAGGTCCGCAACCGCGACGCCGATGTTCGCGGTGGCCGCATGCAGTTGGGCCTCTGCGATCTGGATGTCGGGCCGGCGCAGCGCCACTTCCGATGGCAGTCCCAGCGAAAGATCGGGCAGTGCCGCCGCCTTCATCACATCGGCCTGCGGTGCCAGTTGGGCGCGAAGCGCGCCGGGACGTTCGCCCAGCAGCAGCGTGATCTGGTTGACGGCCTGCGCCTCCTGCGCGAGGAGTGGCGGCAGATGCGAGCGCAGGTCGGCGGCTTGCGCGCTCTGGCGCGTCGTGTCGAGGTCCGTCGTCAGGCCGGCGTCGGCGCGGGCCTTGACGAGCTCCAGCGTTTCTTCTGCCGCCGCGATGTCGCTGCGCGCCAGCCGGATCTGCCGCTGCGCCGCGCGCAGCTCGAAGTAGTGGCGCGCCACCTCGGCCTGCACGCTGAGCAGCACTTGCGAGAGCATCGCTTGCGAAGCTGCGACATTGGCGTCGGCACTCTCCACCGCGCGCCGCACACGGCCCCAGAGGTCCAGCTCCCAGGACGCATCGAAGCCGGCCTGATAGAAATTGTGCGGCTCGCTGAGCACCCGGATCAATTGTTCGCGGTTGATCGGACCCAGCGCGTCGAGCAGCCGCGTCGTCTCGCCGTCCTCGCTCGCGCGCAGCCGTGTCGCGGCGGCGTTGGCGTTCACCTGGATGCCCTTTTGCGAATCGACCACCGCCAGCTGCGCGCGACTTTGCGCGAAGCGAAGGGCGGCAGTCTGCAAGTCCTGATTGGCACCGAGCGCGCGCGCTTCCAGTGCGTCGAGCACCGGATCACCGAACACCGACCAGCCGACCGGCGCCGCAGCAGAGGAGGGCTTGCCGAGTTGCGGGTCGATCAACTCCGGCGACCCGCCGTGCCACTCGGAAAAATTCGCAGGGGCTTCGGGCGTCTGCGACTTGAAATCGGGCCCGACGGCGCAGCCGGAGAGGGATGCGGCAACAAGCATGGCGACCAGGCATGTCATGCCATGACGGGAGTAAAGCGAAGTCTTCATGGTTTGCCTTTCAACAGCATCGAGACGGGCGCAGCACGCCCGATTCCAGGAATCCCGCGGAACCGGCTTCGCCGGGCCGCTGGGATTGCCCCCGGAAGGGGGTGCCCGAGCCACACGAAGTGGGCGAGGCTGGGGGAGAGCTTTGACCCCCGCGGAACCGGCTTCGCCGGGCCGCCGGGATTGCCCCCGGCAGGGGGTGGGCGGCTACACGAAGTGAGCCAACCTGGGGGCGAGTCATACCAGTCGATGGCGGAACAGCCATGCAGCCAGCGGCAGCGTGATGGCCGCGATGACGAAAAGCGGAACCAGGTTGTGCCAGACGGCCATCAGCCCGACGCCTTCCAGATAGACGCGCTGCACGAGGTCGATGGCAAAGCGCAGCGGATTGGCCAGCGTCGCGATCTGCAGCACGCGCGGCATGTTGCTCACCGGCGTGGTCAGGCCCGACAGCAGCATCATCGGCATGATCAGCACGAAGGTGTAGAGCATGGCCTGCTGCATGTTGGCCGACACCGCCGAGATCGACAGCCCGATGCCCACGCTCGCGATGGTGAAGAACGACAGCCCGATGTAGAGCGTGACGAAGGAGCCCGCCATCGGCACCCTGAACCACAGCAGCGTGATGAGCAGCACGAGGGTTGACTGCGTGAGCCCGATCATCACCGGCGGAATGGCCTTGCCGATCATGATCTCGGTGGGTGACAGCGGCGTCACGAGCAGTTGGTCGAAGGTGCCTTGCTCCCGCTCGCGCGCCACCGAGAGTGCGGTCAGAAGCAGCGTCTGGATCATGCTGAGCGCGGCGATCATGCCGGGCATGAAGTTCCAGCGCGTCTCCAGATTGGGGTTGAACCACGCACGCGACTCGATCGACACGGGTGCTTGAAGACCGCCGTGCCGCTGGCGCCATTCGTCGTTGAAGGCCGTCACGACCGAATTGACGAAGCCCGACGCCGAGCCCGCAGTGTTGGAGTTGCGCGCATCGATGATGACCTGGATCGGCGCCTGCTCGCCCGCGTTGAGCTGCTGCTCGAACTGCGGGCCGATCTGGATCACGACCAGTGCATCCTGCGCGTTGACGATGGGCGCGATCTCGTTCGGCGACGTGAGCGTTGCGGCACGGTGGAAGACGCCTGTGCCGTCGAGCTTGGCGATGAGCGCGGTCGATGCGCCGCTGTGGCTCTGGTCGAGCAGGGCGTAGTCGACGTGGCTCAGGTCGTAGGTCGCGGCATAGCCGAAGAGCAGGCTTTGCATCAGCGCCGGCACGATCAGGATCACGCGGCTGGATGGATCCTTGAGGATCGCCAGCAATTCCTTGCGGCAGAGGTGGGCGACGCGCCGTACGAAGTCGAGGAATGAGCCGTTCATGATCTTCAGTCAAGACTTTTGCGCGTGACGAGGCGTGCGACGGTCAGCAGCACCACCGCGTAGGCAATGAGGATCGCGCAGTTCCTGAAAACCAGCGACCACACGTCGCCCGCGAGGAAGAGGGTGCGGACCAGCTCCATGAAATAGGTCGCCGGCAGCGCGTGGCCCACGATGCGTATGACGGTCGGCACGTTGCGCAAGTCGAAGAGAAAGCCCGACAGCATCAGCGACGGAAGGAAGCTCGAAATCAGCGCGACCTGGCTCGCGAGAAACTGGTTGCGCGTGACGGACGATATGACGAGGCCCACGCCCACCGCCACCAGCAGGTAGAGCATCGCGCTGACGACGATGGCGGCCAGTGAACCGTACATCGGCACCTCGAACAGGAAGCGCGCCGCGACGAGGCACAGCAGCAGCCCGACCATGCCGATGCCGAAATACGGAATGATCTTCGCCAACAGGATCTCCACCGGCCGAACCGGCGTGACGAACAGCGCCTCCAGCGTGCCGCGTTCCCATTCGCGCGCCATCACCAGCGCCGTGAGGAACGCGCCGACCAGCGTCATGATGAGCACGATCAGGCCCGGCACCAGATACCAGGTGCTGGTGTTGGCGCTGTTGAACCAGAGTCGTTGTTCGATGGTCACCGAGCCGACGCCGGATGTCGCGCCGGGGCTTCGTTCGGCGAGGCGCAGCGCGTTCTGCGCGAGGGCGGCGCTCGCGTAGCGCAGCACGATGCCGGCCTTGTTCGCATCGGCGCCGTGCACGATCACCTGGATGCTTGCGTCGCCGGCTGCGAGCCGACGCGAGAAGTCCGCGGGCACGCGCACGATGCCGTCGACCTTGCGCTGGCCCATCAGCGCTTCGGCCTCGTGCATGGAGGTGAGCATGACGGGCGAGATGTAGGGCGTGAGCTGGAGCCCGGCCACGGCCTGCGCGGCGGTGGGCGAGGTGTCTTCGAGCACCACGGCCATCGGCGCGTTCTTCACGTCGAGCGAGAGGCCGTAGCCGAAGATGAGGATGAGGATGATGGGCAGCAGGATGCCGATGGCGAGGCTGCTCGGATCGCGCACGAGCTGCCGCGTCTCCTTGCGCGTGAGCGCGATCAATCGTTGCCAGAAGCGGCTGTGCGTCGCAGTGGCCGGCGCGGGCGTCGTCATGCCGGTGCTCCGTGCGCCGGCGCAGCCGCAGAGCCGCGCGCCTGCGTGACGATGTCGATGAAGGCCTCCTCCATGCTGAGACGGCTGTCCGGCGCACTGCCGGCCTGCACGCGCACTTGCTGTGGTGTGCCGATGGCAAGCAGCTTGCCCGCATCCTGGATCACGATGCGGTCGCAATACTCCGCCTCTTCCATGAAATGGGTGGTGATGATCACCGTCACGCCCGCCTCGGCCAGCGCGGTGATGCGGCGCCAGAATTCGCGCCGCGCCAGCGGATCAGTGCCGCTGGTGGGCTCGTCGAGGAAGAGGATCTCCGGCTCGTGGAGCAGGCCGGTGGCCATGGCGAGGCGCTGCTTGAAGCCGCCGGGCAACTGGCCGCTGGTCGCGTGTTCCTGGCCGAGCAGGTCGAACTGTTGCAGCACCGTCTGCATGCGCTCGCGCAGGCGCTCGCCGCGCAATCCGTAGGCGCCGCCGAAGAACTGCAGGTTCTCGGCGACGGTGAGGTTGCCATAGAGCGCAAACTTCTGCGCGACGTAGCCGATCCTTCCGCGCGCCTGCGCGCGCGCGGTGCGCAGGTTCATGCCGGCCACTTGCAGGAAGCCGCTGCTGGCCGGCAGCAGTCCGCAGAGCATGCGGAAAGTGGTCGTCTTGCCCGCGCCGTTGGGACCGAGCAGCCCGAAGATCTCGCCGCGCCGCACATCGAAACTGGTGCTCGCGACGGCGGTGAAGTCGCCGAACTTGCGAACGAGGTCCTTCACCTGGATGACGACTTCCTGGGTGTCGGCGGCGCGGGGTGCGGTTTCGGTGGCTGCGTGTGCGGTGGTTGCGGTCGTATCGGTCGTGGCCTTTTGTCGTGCGCGCAGCAGCACCATGAAGCCGTCTTCGAGACGCGCGGGCACGCGCTCGGCGGGCGCGCCGTCGAGCAGCGTCCTCACGGACTCGGCATCTGCGTCGGGCCGACGGATGAATCGCACTTCGCCGCCTTGCGGAACGGCATCGATGATCGACGCGGGCGCATCGAGCAAACGGGCCTGCAAGGTGCGCGGGGCCGTGCCGCGAGGCGGTGTCGTGACGTAGCAGAGGTCCTTCGCGTTGTCGCGTATTTGCGCGGGTGCGCCTTGCGCGATCAGCTTGCCGCCTTGCAGCACGAAGACTTGCGCGCAGCGCTCGGCCTCGTCGAGGTAGGCGGTGCTCACGATGACCGACAGGTGCTCGTCGTCGACCAACTCCTGCACGATCTCCCACAGTTCGCGCCGCGAGAGCGGATCGACGCCGACCGTAGGCTCGTCGAGCAGCAGCAGGGCGGGCGAGCGCACCAGCGTGCAGGCGAGGCCGAGCTTCTGTTTCATGCCGCCCGAGAGCTTGCCGGCGAGGCGCGACGTGAATCGGCCCAGGTCGGTCATTTCCATCAGGCGCGCGTAGCGTTCGCGCCGCTGCGCCTTGCTCACACCGTGCAGATCCGCATAAAGGTCGAGGTTCTCCTGCACGCTCAGGTCTTCATAGAGGCCGAAGCGCTGCGGCATGTAGCTGATTCGGTCCTGAACCGATTGAGGATCCTTCGCCACGTCGATGCCGAGCACGTCCATCGATCCCTGGTCGGCGCGCATCAGGCCGGCGGCGAGGCGCAGCAGCGTGGTCTTGCCCGCGCCGTCGGGGCCGACCAGCGCGGTGAGCTTGCCGGATGGCACTTCGAGCGAGACGTCGTCGAGCGCGCGGACCGTTTCAGGCGCCCCCTTGACCTCGAAGCGCTTGTGCAGGCCGCGACCCGCAAGCGCTGGCGCGGCGGCTTCCATCAGGGCTTGCTCCCCGCGTCGGCGCTGCCGTCGAGCGCAAGGCGCACAGTGACCGGCATGCCGAGCCGCAGGCGGTCGTCGGGGTCGTCGGCCAGCACGCGGATCTCGTAGACGAGGCTGCTGCGCAGTTCCTCGGTCTGTACGGTCTTGGGTGTGAACTCCGCAACCGAGGAGATGTAGCCGACCCTGCCCTGCAAGGGCTGGCCCGGATGGCTGTCGGTGCTCAGCGTCGCCGCCATCCCGGGCCTGATGCGGCCGAGGTCGGCTTCCGTCACGTAGGCGCGGACCCATTTGGGATCGGTGATGGCAAGCGTGAAGACCGGGCGCTGCGGTGATGCCATGTCGCCCGGTTCCATCAGCCGCGCACGCACCACGGCGTCGATCGGCGCCTTGAGTTGTGCTTCCTGGAGCTGGTGCTTGAGCACCGCGAGGGCCGCGACCGCGACGTCGAGTTGCGCCTGCGCCTGCGCGATGTCTTCCTTGCGTGGTCCGGTCACGACGAGCTGCTGCGCCTTGCGTGCGTTTTCCAGTTGAGCCTGCGCGACTTTCCGGCGAGCCTGGGCGGCATCGAGATCCTGCTGGCTCACGGCACGGCCCGCGGTGGTCTGGCGGATGGATTGCAGGCGCTCGAGCTGCTGCCGAGCCAGTTCGGCATCGGCCTGGGCGGCGGCGACCTGGGCGCGGGACTGGGCGACTTCCTCCGGCCGGCTGCCGGTCTTCAACCGTTGCAGCACCTGCGTCTGCGCGGCGATCTGCGCCTCGGCCTGCGCGGCCTGCAGTTGCAGCGTGCGTGTGTCGAGCTCGCCGAGCACCTGGCCGGCCTTGACGCGATCGCCTTCCTGCACGTTCAGCCGGGCGATGCGCTCGCTGCCGTTGAAGGCGAGCGACACCTGTCGAAGGTCGACGTTGCCGTACAGCACGAGCTTGTGCGGATCGGACGGCTGGCGGTTGAAGTACCACGCGGCGAAAGCGGCGCCCACGAGCAGGACGATGGCGCCCACGATGATCGGCTTCTTGTTCATGGTCTCTCTTGCGGCCCCCGTGACGGTCTGCAGTCGATGAAGTAGACTCGATCATATCGAATTTGAATTCCAATTCAAACTGCCATATTGTGCTCAGGGTTACCAGATGCGAGCGACAGCGAAGAAGCGATCCACGATGCCTGCCAGGCGTGCGCCGCGGCCCGACGGCGACGCGACGCGCCTGCTTCTGATCGAAACCGCGGGGCAGGTCTTTGCCGAACGCGGGTACGCCGAGGCCACCAGCAAGGAAATCTGCGAGCGCGCCGGCACGCCGCTGGCGTCGGTCAACTATCACTTCGGCAGCCGCGACGGCTTGTACGAAGCTGTGCTCATCGCGGCGCATCAGCAGGTGGTCGGCCTCGAGGACCTGGTGGCGGTGGCGGGAGACATCGACGACCCGGTGTTGAAGCTGCGCACGGTGCTCAAGCATCTCGTCCGGCTCGCGACGCGTGCTGCAGCGCCGTGGGGATTTCGCGTTGTGCTGCGTGAGGTCATGACGCCATCGGTCGCAATGCCTGCACTGATCGAGAAGGCCATCCGCCCGAAGGCAGGCTTCATGCTGGGGCTGGTCAGCAGCGCGATGGGGCTGCCGCCGGAACACCCCACCGTTCAGCGCGGGCTGATCTTTGCATTGCTGCCTTGTCTCGCCATCATGGTCGTGCCGAAGGAGATTCCGGAAAAATTGTTGCCGGCGCTTGGAAGAGAAAGCGACGGGCTGCCCGAGGAGCTCATGTGCTACGTGATGGCCGGGCTGGAAGCGATGGCGCGTGCGCAGCAGACAAGCGCCAAGACGAAAGGGAAGGCTAAGAAGAACCCGGATCGCCCGGAGCGCCCGCCTGCGCGAGCAGCCACGCGCGAAAAAGCGTGAGCGCGGGTCGTTCGTCCTGCGTGGCGGGCATCACCAGGTAGTAGCTTCGCTCACCGCGCAGCGGACGGTCGCAGGCCACGACCAATTCACCGCGCGCCAATTCCGCCTCGATCAGCATGCTCGGGATCAGGGCTACACCGAGGCCGTGCGCAGCGGCAATCGCCAGCATCGAGAACAGTTCGTAGCGCGGACCGCTGTGGGCACGCGGCGCGTCGACGTGCTGCGCGTCGAACCACTGGCGCCAGCCGTCGGGGCGCGTGCTCTGTTGCAGCAGCGGCATCCTCGCCACCGCAGCGGGCGATAGCGGCTTGCGGCCTGCGAACAGGGCGGGACTGCACACGGGCACGACATCCTCGTTGAGCAATACCGTGGATTGCGTGCCGGCCCAGTTGGCCGTCTGAGAGGCCGTGCCGGCATAGATCGCGGCATCGAAGGGCGTGTCGTTGAACAGAAAGGGACGCGTGCGCGTCTCGATGTGCACCGTGATGTCCGGATGCTTCGCCGCGAAATTCGGCAGGCGCGGAATCAGCCAGCGCGTCGCGAAGGTCGGCACCGCCGCGAGCTGGAACGATCCGCCCTGGCCCTGCCGCGCCATTGCGTCGAGCGTGTCGCGCTCCATGGTGTCGAGTTGCCGCGCGATCTGGCGGGCGTAGTCGGCGCCGGCGGGCGTGAGCGCGACGCCGTGGCGCGTACGGCGGAACAGCGCCATGCCCAGGAAGTCCTCCAGCGCGGTGATCTGGCGCGACACGGCGCTCTGGGTCAGCGCCAGTTCCTGCGCGGCGCGCGTGTAGCTTTCATGGCGGGCGGCGGCCTCGAAGCAGATCAAGGCCTGGGTCGAAGGGATCTTACGGCGCATGGTATGCGAAGCCTACATAGTTGAATACGGCTGGAGCCAATGAGGCGGTGCCGGCGTATTGTGCTTTGAAGTGCAGGAAACGCATAACTGGGTGTCGAATCGTCGTTTGCGCTCGCGATGCCCCGCGCTTACGATGACGCCCAACCTCAGCACTTCACCCTCGGAGACTACGCACATGGCCAAGCACGCCGCATTTCATTGGGACGATCCGCTCCTGCTCGATCAACAGCTCACGGACGAAGAGCGCATGGTGCGCGATGCCGCCAACGCCTATTGCCAGGAGCGCCTCGCACCGCGCGTGCTCGAAGGCTTCCGCAACGGCGAGACCGATCCGGCGATCTTCCGCGAGATGGGCGCGCTCGGCCTGCTGGGCCCGACCATCCCCGAGCAGTACGGCGGCCCCGGTCTCAACTACGTCTCCTACGGCCTGATCGCCCGCGAAGTCGAGCGCGTGGATTCGGGCTACCGTTCCATGGCGAGTGTGCAGAGCTCCCTCGTGATGGTGCCGATCAATGAATTCGGCACCGAAGCGCAGAAGCAGAAGTACCTGCCCAAGCTCGCCACCGGCGAATGGATCGGCTGCTTCGGTCTGACCGAGCCCGATCACGGCTCCGATCCCGGCAGCATGGTCACGCGCGCCAAGAAGGTGCCGGGCGGCTACTCGCTCAGCGGCGCCAAGATGTGGATCAGCAACAGCCCGATCGCCGATGTCTTCGTGGTCTGGGCCAAGGAAGTCAGCGAAACCGGCGCCGTCGGCCCGATCCGCGGCTTCGTGCTCGACAAGGGCGCCAAGGGCCTCAGCGCGCCGGCGATTCACGGCAAGGTCGGCCTGCGCGCCTCGATCACCGGCGAAATCGTGATGGACAACGTGTTCTGCCCGGAAGAGAACGCCTTCCCCGACGTGCAGGGGCTCAAAGGCCCGTTCACCTGCCTCAACAGCGCTCGCTACGGCATCTCGTGGGGCGCGCTCGGCGCGGCCGAAGACTGCTGGCACCGTGCACGCACCTACACGCTCGAACGCAAGCAGTTCGGCCGCCCCCTCGCCGCCAACCAGCTCATCCAGAAGAAGCTGGCCGACATGCAGACGGAGATCACGCTGGGCCTGCAAGGCTGCCTGCGCCTGGGCCGTATGAAGGACGAGGGCACCGCGTCGGTCGAAGTGACCTCGCTGCTCAAGCGCAACTCCTGCGGCAAGGCGCTGGACATCGCGCGACTGGCGCGCGACATGATGGGCGGCAACGGCATCAGCGACGAGTTCGGCGTGGCGCGGCACCTGGTCAACCTCGAAGTGGTGAACACCTACGAAGGCACGCACGACATCCACGCGCTGATTCTGGGTCGCGCCCAGACCGGTATCGCGGCTTTCGCAAACTGATGTCTGCCCCCGCCGCCACGCAAGGCGCCCTCGCGGGCCTCAAGGTCCTGGACCTCTCCCGCGTGCTCGCGGGGCCGTGGTGCACCCAGATCCTCGCGGACCTGGGTGCGGACGTCATCAAGATCGAGCGCCCCGGCGTCGGTGACGACACCCGAACCTGGGGGCCGCCCTTCCTGAAGGACGCCGAAGGCAGGGACACCAACCAGGCGACCTACTTCACCGCCTGCAACCGCAACAAGCGCTCCGTCACCATCGACATGGCGACGCCCGAGGGCCAGGCGCTGCTCAAGCAGATGGCGGCGCAGAGCGACATCGTGGTCGAGAACTTCAAGACCGGCGGGCTCAAGCAATACGGGCTCGACCATGAAAGCCTGCGCGCCGCGAACCCGCGCCTCATCTACTGCAGCGTGACCGGGTTCGGCCACGACGGTCCCCATGCCTCGCGCGCCGGCTATGACCTGATGATCCAGGCCACCACCGGCATGATGAGCATCACCGGCCGTCCCGACGATGTGCCCGGCGGCGGCCCGCTGCGCGTCGGTGTGGCGCTCACCGACCTCTTCACCGGCGTCTATGCCAGCACGGCGATCCTGGCGGCGCTGGAAGTGCGACACCGCACCGGCGAGGGCCAGCACATCGACATGGCCCTGCTCGACGTCGGCATGGCGATCCTCGCCAACCAGGCCAGCGCATTTCTCAACACCGGCGTTGCGCCGCAGCGCCAGGGCAACAGCCATCCGAGCCTGGCGCCATACCAGGACTTCCGCACCAAGGATGGCTCGATGCTGCTTGCCATCGGCAACAACGGCCAGTTCGCGCGCTTCTGCGAAGCCGCCGGTCATGCCGAGTGGGCCAGCGACCCGCGCTACGCCACCAACCCGCTGCGCGTGAAACACCGCGAGGTGTTGATTCCGCAGATGGAAGTCGTGACGCGAACGCGCACCACCGCGGAATGGATAGCGCTGCTCGAAGACAAGGCCGTCCCTTGTGGGCCGATCAACGACATCGCTCAGGCCTTCGAAGACGAACAGGTCAAGGCCCGCGGCCTCGCGGTGAGCCTGCCGCGCGATGCGGGCGACGGCATCGACCAGATCGTCGGCGTCGCGAGCCCGGTGCGTCTGCAGGGCACACCGCCGGTGCTGCGCAATGCCCCGCCTGCATTGGGGCAGCACACCGACGAGGTGTTGGCCGAAATGGGCATCGACGAGAGACGCCGCGCTGCGCTGCGCGAGGCGGGCGTGGTGTGAACCACGCGGGCACGGCCGGCACGCAGCGCGCGACGCGTGCGGCCGCCGCGCCCGCGCCCGACACGCTGACGCCGGCGGATCGCTACGAGGAACTCTTCGTCGCGGTCCAGACGGGCCACGTCTTCGCCGACAGCAAGACCTTCGTCGACTGCGCGCCGCGCATGGACCCGCCGGCCATCCTCGCGGCCTACCGCGCGCAATCTGCGCAGCCCGGCTTCGATCTCGCCGCCTTCGTGCATGCGCATTTCGATGTGATCCAGCAGGCAGCTTCCGACTACGTCTCGGTGCCCGGGCAGCCCATCGGCGCACACATCGCCGATCTCTGGCCGGTATTGACGCGGCACCCGCAGGCGCATCCGCCGCGGTCTTCGCTGCTGCAACTTCCCCATGCCTACATCGTGCCGGGCGGACGTTTTCGCGAAATCTACTATTGGGATTCGTACTTCACTTTGCTGGGGCTGAACGGCGAGAAACACGAAGGCCACGCGCAACTCATGCGCGACATGCTGGAGAACTTCGCCTACCTCATCGACACGTACGGCCATGTGCCGAACGGCAATCGCATCTACTACCTGAGCCGATCGCAGCCGCCCGTGTTCGCCCTCATGGTCGAGCTGGCGCAGCAGCGTGGTGTCGCGCACGCGGTCGACTTCCTGCCACAGCTTCGGAAGGAGCATGCGTTCTGGATGAAAGGCAGCGACGGCCTGGCGGAAGGGCAGTGCGCGCGCCGCGTGGTGCGCATGGCCGACGGCGCGCTGCTCAATCGCTACTGGGACGAGCGCGATACGCCGCGCGAGGAGTCATGGCTCGAAGACATGACGACGGCGCAGTCTTGCGAGCGCGATCCGTCCGAGCTTTTCCGCGACATCCGCGCGGCATGCGAATCGGGCTGGGACTTCAGCACGCGCTGGCTGCGTTCGCCGCCGCCGCCGCGCGACGGGCAGCGCCGCCGCTCGCACGTCCGCGCCGGATCATCGCCATCGCTGGCGAGCATCTGCACCACCGAGATCCTTCCGGTGGACCTCAATGCCTTGCTCTACAAACTGGAGGCGATGATTGCAGCGCTGTCCGAACAGGCGGGGGACGCCGCGACTCAACGGGCCTTTGCACAGCGGGCTGAAGCGCGCAAGGCGGCGATCGCCAGGTACTTCTGGGACCCGGACCGCAACGCCTATTTCGACTACGACTGGCGCCGCGACGAACGGCGCGACTGCCTGACCGCCGCGAGCGTCGTTCCCCTGTTCGTCGGCGCCGCCGAGCCTGCGCACGGACAGGCGATGGGCGATACCGTCTCGCGCAGGCTGCTGGCGCACGGCGGCCTCTCGACCACCGAATGCGGCAGCGACCAGCAGTGGGACCAGCCCAACGGCTGGGCGGCCTTGCAATGGATGGCGGTACAGGGATTGGCCGCCTATGGGCATGAGGATCTTTCGCGCACCATTGCCAGACGCTGGCTCGCGACTGTGGCGGCGATCTACGAACGTGAAGGCAAGCTGGTGGAGAAATACGCGTTGCGCCGCGTCGAGCACGAAGACACCGAAGGCGGTCACGGCGGCGAGTACCCGTTGCAGGACGGCTTCGGCTGGACCAACGGTGTCACCGCCGCCTTGCTTGCGGCGCATCCACAGCACACGGCGCATGCCTGCGTCGCCAGTTCCAAGGCGCCGACGCATCGCTGATCGGCGCGTGGTCCTGCAGCAGCGCCGGAATCTCGCTGCGGCCGACGCCCAGGTCATGCAGTTCGCGCTCGCTCATCGCGCGCAGCAGGCGGCGATCCTGCCGCGCACGCCGCGCGTTGCGGAGCGACTCCAGAACGACGACGAAAAGGGCGGGCTTTGACGACGACATGAATGGCTCCTGGAATGGGATGCCATCTTGCAAGCCTGTGCGGGATTGTGGAAGTTGAGAATTCCAACGCCTATGATCAGCTTTCCTGATGAGACAGCTCAACCTCGACCAACTCCGCACGCTGGTGTCGATCACCGACCTCGGCACCTTCTCCGCCGCCGCGAAGGCACTGCATCTGGCTCAGCCGACGGTGAGCCTTCATATCAGCGAACTCGAATCGCGCCTTCGCGCGCGGTTGGTCGTGCGCGGAAATCGGCGGGTGACGCCCACGCCGGCGGGCGCCGCGCTGGTCGAGCGCGCGCGACGCTTGCTGCGCGATGCCGACGATGCCGTCGATGCGGTGCGGCGCCAGGCCGAAGGGCGGATGGGGCGCGTGAGACTGGGCACGTCGACCGGCGTGGTGGTCGATCTGCTCCCGCAGGTGCTCGAGGCGCTGGAGGCAAACCATGCGGGCATCGACGTCGAAGTCGTCATCCTCGGTTCGAGCGAAGCCATGTCGCGCCTCGCGATGGGGACGCTCGACATCGGCCTGGTGGCGGTGCCGCAGCCGCCGATGCGCGACCTCGTGGTCACGCGCTGGCGCAGTCAGCCGATGATGGCCTTCGTCCCGCGAAAGTGGCTGGCGCCGAAGCGCGTCACGCCGCAATGGCTGGCGCAGCGGCCGCTCATCTTCAATGACGCGAGGACGCACATGTACCACCTGTTGATGCAGTGGTTTGCCACCGCCGGTGAATCGCCGCGCCCGCGCATCGAGTTGAATTTCGACGCGGCAATGCACAGTCTCGTGGCCGCGGGCTACGGCGCCGCGGTGCTGCCGGTCAACCCGAGCGTCGATGCGAAGGCCGATCCGCGAGTGCAGGTGCTTGCGCTGAGCCCGAAGCTCACGCGCCACCTGGGCATCGCGCATCGGCCGTCGCTCGACGGCGCAACCGAAACCGTGTTGAAGATCCTTTCGACCTTCAGCCAGCGTTAGCGCGCGTGGCGCTCAAAGGACTCAGACGCCGCGTCCCGCCACGGCCAGCGCCATCACGATCACGCCAAGCAGCAGGTTGATGCGGACCAGCTTGCGAATCAGATCGAGCGACGCCGCCGCGACAGGCCATTCGCGCGCCGCGACCGCACGTTTCAGTCGTGGATAGGGTGCGAAGCGGATGTGCAGGTAGATCGCCATCATGAACAGCCCCAGGCCGAACATGAGGTTCACGTTCCAGGGAAGATGGGCGAACCCGCCGGCCCGCCAGATGAGCCCGAGGCCGGATGCGAGCAACACGATGATGGCCGCCCAGACGCCTGCGAAAAAGCGGGCGAGCGTGTCGGCCATGAAGGGCAGGCGCTGTGGCGGATCGAGCTTTGCCACAGCCGCCGGTCGCACCGCGAAGTGCATGAGCGCCATGCCGCCGACCCAGAAAGCGGCGGCCACGATGTGGAGGAAGAGAAGGGTCGGGACAAGAAGCGGCATGTTGAGCATGGCGAAGCGTAGACCAGATCGCTCCTGCCGTCGCGCCCCTTGGACCTCTCAATCCACTTTGATGCCGGCCGCCTTCACCACCTTCTGCGCCTTGCCGGTCTCGTCCGCCAGGAACTTGTCGAACTCCGCCGAGGGCATCGTGAAGGGTTCGGCGCCGAGTTTGTCCAGCCGCTCCTTGAGCTCCGGCGAAACCATGATCCTGGCCACCTCGGCCTGCAGTCGGTCGACGATCGGCCGCGGCGTTTTCGCGGGCGCGAAAAGCCCGACCCAGAACAGATAGGCGGAGCCGGGCACGCCGGCTTCCTCTGTGGTCGGCACTTGCGGCAGCACGGCTGAGCGCTGCGCGGTGCCGACGGCCAGCGCCTTGAGCTTGCCGTCCTTGATGAGCGGCAGCGCCGAGACCATGGGCGCGAAGAACCAGTCGACCCGGCCACCCATCACCTCGGTCATCGCCTCCGGCGTGCCGCGGAAGGGGATGTGCTGCGCCTGCACGCCCGCGGCGAGGCGGAACACCTCCGCGTTCATGTGCGTCGCGGAACCGTTGCCCGCCGAGGCGTAGTTGAAGCCACCGGGCTTGGCCTTGGCCTGCGCCACGAGATCCTTTTCGTCGGCGAAGCGGCCCGGCGCCGTCACCAGAACGTTCGGCAGGCTGGCGAGTGGCGTCACGCCGGAGAAGTCCTTCAGCGTGTCGTAGGAGAGGCTGGAATAGATCGACGGATTCACCAGATGGCCCGCCGAGTGGATGAGCAGGGTCATTCCGTCGGCTGGCGCCTTGGCGACCAGCGCGGCGCCCACCGTGCCGCCGGCGCCGGGCTTGTTGTCGACGATCACGCTTGTGCCCAGCGCGGGGCCGAGCTTCTCGGCCACCAGCCTCGCCACGATGTCGGTGCCGCTGCCGGCGGTGAAAGGCACCACCATCCGGATCATCTGGCCCCGCGGCCATTCGCCCTGGGCTTGCGCGCCCCCGAAGGCGCAGAGGGCCAGGGCGGCGGCGATCAGGTGGCGCCGATCAGGAAGGAATTTCGTCATGTCTTGTCTCCGTTTGAATGTGTGAATTGAATGGGAATGACGCGTACGAAAAAATTGACCCGGCTCAGGTCGCCGGCGGTGCGTTGGCCATCACCAGCGCCACCATCACAGGCCGGTTGCTCCGGTTGAGGAGTTGCCGCTTCTCGCCGGGTGCGAAGCGACAGCTGTCCCGGGGACCGAGTTCCTGCTCGTCGGTCCGGCCGTCGAGATCCGAGACCACAGTCAGTCGCCCTTCGAGGACGAGATAGAGCTTCTCCATCGTCGAGCCGTCGAGCGTCGTGTGACCGCCCGGCAGGATCTGGCTCATGCCCATCCACATCTGTGTCGACGGGCCGGCCTCCTTGCCCTGCAGGCGCAGGCAGCGCATGTCGAAGTGATTGGGTGCTTCGTAGGTCGGTGCGTCGTCGAAACGTGTCACGTGCATGGCGTCTCCTCAGGGGCGCAGAACGACGCGGTCGGTGCTGCCGGAGAGCACCAACCGGTAGGCGTCGAGGGCCTCGTCCAGCGCGAAGGCGCGCGCCACCGGAAAGGGCTTCAGCGTGCCGCGCTCGAAGCCTTCGCGCATGGCGTCGAGCTGCGCAGTCGCGGTGATGCAGTCCATTGCCAGCGAGTCGATGCCGACGAAGGTGTGCATCCCGCGGTAGAACGCAAAGATGTCGAACGGCACCGCGCGGTCCTGCGTGGAGATCAGGATCTGCGTGGCGCCCTTGGCCATCGACTTGTTCGCGGCATCGAAGTAGGCGCTGCCGACCGTGTTGTAGGCGATGTCGACGCCGCGCCCGTTCGTCAGCGCTCGCACGCGCGTCGCGATGTCGCCTTGCGTACGGTCGATCACGTCGACCGGCGAATTCGAGAATCCTTCGAACGTCCCCCCACGCCGCTGCACCGCGATCACGCGCGCGCCGCCTTCCGTCGCCAACTGCACGGCGGCCTGGCCGACCTTGCCGTTGGCGCCCAGCACCAGCACTGTCTGCCCGGACTGCGGCATGCCGCTGCGGCGAAAGCCTTCATAGGCCGTGACGAAAGGCACGCCGACCGCGCCGGCTTCGTCCATGGAAATACCGCGGGGCTTGTCGCGAAGGGCGGCCACGGGCAGCACCAGGAAGCGCGCATGCGATCCGTCGCGCGTGATGCCGACATCACCGCCCGAGCCGTAGACCTCGCGGCCGATCCATTCGCCGGGTCCGTCGACCACGACGCCGGCAAAGTCGCGCCCCGGCGTGCGCGGCCACACCGCCTGCGGCATGATCCCGAGCGTTGCTTTCACGTCGCTGGGGTTGACGGCTGCTGCACCGACTTTCACGACAGCGAAACCTGGCTCGGCATGCGGCCGCGCCTGCGTCACTGCTTCGAGGTGCAGGGCGTCCAGGTTGGCGGCCTTCTGGCTCACCCGCAACGCGCGCGCCACGTCATTGACGATCGCTTCGCTCATAAGGCAACCTCCCCCAGGCCCAGCATCGCGCGCGCCTCGCGTGCGGTGGCGACTTCGCCGCCCAGGCTCTGGATGATGTCGCGCGCCTTCGCGACCAACTGCGCGTTGCTCTCGGCGAGCACGCCCTTTTCGAGGTAGATGTTGTCTTCCATGCCGACGCGCACATGTCCGCCGAGCAACCATGCCTGCGCCACGATCGGGAACTCCATGCGGCCGATGCCGAAGGCGCTCCAGAAGGCGCCGCGCGGCAGCATGTCGCGGGCGTACAGCACGGTCTGCGGCGTGGGCATGAAGCCGTACTTCACGCCGAGCACGAAGGTCCACATCGCGGGGCCCTCGAGCGTGCCGTCGGCGATGAGGTCGAGCGCCATGTGGATGTCGCCGGAGTCGAAGATCTCCAACTCGGGCTTCACGCCGGCCTCGCGCATCACCTTCGCCATGCGGCGCACGTTCTTCGGCGTGTTGATGACGACGTCAGGCCCCGAATTCATCGTGTTGAGATCGAGCGAGCACACGTCGGGTCGAATCAGCGCGATGTGCTCGACCCGCTTTTCCGGCGGCAGCAGCGTGCTGCCCGGTGCGGCGACCTTCGGGTCGTCCTCGCTCGGGATGAAGCGACCGCCGGGCCCCGTCGTCAGGTTGATGATGAGATCGCGGTTCGCGCGGCGAATGCGGTCCACCACTTCGCGGTAGAGCTCGACCTGCATCGAAGGCCGCCCGGTCTCCGGGTCGCGCACATGGATGTGCACCTGGCCCGCGCCGGCTTCGGCGGCGGCGAGGCATTCGTCGGCGATCTGCGTGGGCGTGATCGGCAGGTGCGGTGTCTGCTCGGGCTTCACCAGGTTGCCGGTGACTGCGCACGTGATGAGGGTCTTGCCGTTCACAGGTGCCTCCCCCCATCGACCACGATGCGCGTGCCCGTGACGAATCGCATCGTCGTGGCGAGCGCCTCGACGGCGGCCGCCACGTCCTCGGGCGAACCGATGCGGCCGAGTGGCGTGGTGTTCGCCATCTTGGCCTTGAAGTCCTCCCCGCGTCCCGGCACGAAGGCTGACTCGACCGCGCCCGGCGACACCGACACCACGCGCACGGCCGGCGCCAGCGCCTTGGCGAGTGCATCGCCCACGACGTCCAGCCCGGCCTTGGCCGCGACATAGGCCAGGTTGCTGCCCACGCCGGTGAAGCCTGCGATGGACGACACGTTGACCACCAGCCCGTCGCCGCTCGCCTTGAGCAGCGGTGCGAAGGCACGAATGGTTGCGAACACGCCGCGGAAGTTGGCGCGCAAGAGGTCGTCGATGAGCTCGTCGGTCAGGGCCTCGAGATCGGCGGCCGGCACCGGCTGCGTGTGTCCGGCGCTGTTGACGAGGATGTCGCAGCGGCCATAGGTGGCTTGCACTTCGGACGCCGCCCTTCGCAGGCTGGACGTATCGACGATGTCGGCACGGATCGCCGAGTGACGCTGGGCGTCGCCGCCCGGCAATGCCGAGGCGCGCGCTGCGGCGTCATCGCCCTTGCGATGCAGCAGGACGCAGGTTGCACCGAGCGCGGCGAGGCGACGGGCCGTGGCGTAGCCGATGGCGCCAAGGCCGCCGGTGATGACGGCCACCTTGCCGTCGAGTCGGGATGTGGGATCGAAGCTCATGAAGGGTCGTTCAATGAAGTCAAGGAATCGGGGCGCGCGGGAATTTCATTTCACCGGGCTCAAGGACGAAGTCGTGCTGGAGGGTGGCGTGCTCGCCGCCGTGCTGGGGCTCGAACCGCCCGATGAGCCGGCGCGTCACACCGAAGACGGGATCGCTCTCGAGGTTCTCGTCGTCATCCGCGAACACCTGCGTGATCAGCACCTTGTAGCCCGGCTTGCTGACCATGAAATGCAGATGCGCTGGCCGGTTCGGATGCCGCAACTGCGCGCGAAGCAGGTCGCCGCAAGGCCCGTCGATCGGCACCGGATACCCGGCCGGCCGCACGGAGCGGAAATGGAAGCGGCCTTCCGCGTCGGTCTTGAACCGGCCGCGCAGGTTCATGTCCTCCTGCGCCTCGTCCTGGTTCTCGTAGAGGCCGACCGGCGAGGCCTGCCACACGTCGATCGTCGCGTCTGCCACGGGTTGGCCGCGGCCGTCTCGCACCGTCCCGGAAACTTCGAGCGGCGTGCCCGGCGTCTCCGAACGCGCGATGCTCTCGCCCGCATCGCAAATCGGCGCGTTCGCGCGCCAGAAAGGGCCGAGCAATGCGGCCGGCGATTCGCCTTGCGGATCCTGGTTGTTCAGCAGCGCGACCAGCGTCGAGACGCCGAGCAGGTCCGCCGCCAGCACGACTTCGTTCTTCTTCTCGCCGCTGGCCTGACCGATCGCGACGAGAAATCCGAGCGCACGCTCGAACTCGTCCTCGGTGAGCTTCACTTCCTGCACGAAAGCATGCAGATGGCGGGTCAGCGCGGACATGACGGTGCGAAGGCGCGGATCGGGCGTGCGCGCCATCGCCTGCGTCGCGATCTGCAGCACGGAATCGGGAGTGGTGACGATGTTCATGGGAATTGGCTCCTGCAAACGTTTGCATATTATTCAGCAGTTCGGCGAGAACGTAGAATCCGGATATCCCCTCACCCATTGTGGAAAATTCGAACAAAGGCTCGAATTTGGGCGTCAAACGTTTGCATCAATGAAGTCGATTTCGTCCTCCGCAGTGACCATTCGCGATGTCGCCCAGGCGGCTGGCGTGCACGTGTCGACAGTGTCCCGTGCGCTCAATCCGGACAAGCGCGGGCTCATCAGTGCCGAAGTCTTGCGCGTGGTCGAAGAGGCGGCGCTCAAGCTGGGCTACCGCCCGAATCGCGCTGCATCCGCATTGCGCACCGGGCGGACGCAGACCATCGGCGTGCTGCTGCCGGACATCACCAACCCCGTGTTCCCGCCCATCCTGCAAGGCATCGAGGCGAGCGCCGCCGCGCGCGGCTATTTCGTCTTCGTCACGAACGTGGTCGACGCCGCGCTGGCCCGTCCCATCGTCGAACGCATGCTGGCGCAGCGTGTCGACGGCCTCGTGATGGCGATCGCCACGCGCGACGATCCGCTCGTCGACTACATCGCCAAGGCGGGCATGCACGCGGTGCTCGTCAATCGCGCCGACGAGACCGGCCGGCTCCCGGCCGTGGTCAGTGACGATCGCCTGGCGATGAAGCTGGCCGTCGACCATCTCGTGGCCACCGGGCATCGCCGGATCGGCCATCTCGCGGGCCCGCAGAACGTGCCGACCGGCGTGGGCCGGCGACAGGGCGTGGAGCAGGCGCTGCGCGATCGCGGGCTGGAGATGGCCTGCGTCGCCGAGTGCGAGGGCTACACCCGCGAGGCCGGCCGCGCGGCCATGCGGGCCCTGCTGGCGCAACACGAGCGCCCCGAAGCCGTGGTGTGCTGCAACGACCTGGTGGCGCTCGGCGCGTACGACGTGCTGCGCGAACTCGGCATCCGCGTGCCGCAGGACATCTCGATCACCGGCCACAACGACATGCCGCTGGTCGACATGGTGAATCCGCCGCTCACCACCATTCGCCTGCCGCACCGCGAGTTGGGCTGGCGCGCGGCCGAGATGCTGTTCGACGAGATCGAAGGCCGCGCGCTGTCGGCGTCGACGGTGGTGCTGCGCCCGGAACTCATCGTGCGCGAGTCGACACGCGACCTGAACCTCGGCGGCTGAGCGCCCGGCCGAAAACTCACGGGTTCGCGCTGCGCCTGTTCACGAGAACGATCCCCAGTGCCACGCCGGAGAGCGCCAGCACCAGTTGCAGCGTGAGCGGCTCGGAAAGAATCACCACGCCGAACACCAGCGCAAGCAACGGCGTGAGAAAGGTGAACGACGAAATTCGCGTGGCCGGGTAGTGCCGCAACATCCACATCCACGCGAGGTAGCTGGCGAAAGCGCCGATCACCGTCTGCAGGGCGATCGACAGCCATGCGTAGCTCGAATACGAGAACCCCCACTGTTCGCGCAAGACCAGCGAGAGCACCGGAGAGACTGCCGCAGTGACCGCGATTTGATAGAAGAGCGTTTTCTCCGCACTGGCGGTCGACAGCCGGGTGGCCCGGATCGCCAGCGTCGTGAGGCCCCACATCACGCCGCCCATGAGGCCGAGCGCATCGCCGCGCAGCTGGCCCGTCGTGCTGTGGCCAAGGCTCTCGCTGAAAGCGAACACCACCCCGGCGAAGGCGATGGCGAGCCCGATCCATTGCACGGCGCGCAGCCGCTCGGCCGGCACGAAGCGCGGGAGCAACACCGCGACAACGAACGGCGATGTGTACAGGAACACCGTCAGCCGCGATGCGCTGGTGTGCTGCAGACCGAGGTAGATGCAGATGAATTCCCCCGCGAACAGCACGCCTGCGAGCAGGCCACCAGGCAGGGTCCCATCACGCTCGAACAGCGGCACGCCCCGCCACCGGCACCACAGCCACAGCAGCACGACCGCGCCCGCCATGCGGATCGACGCTTGCCAGAGCGGCGGCACTTCGGTGACGGTGGTCTTGATGAGGATCTGCTGCAGTCCCCAGAAAGCGCAGCAGGCAAGCAGGAGCGCAGTAGCACGGGTGTCGAGATGGTCCTTGCGTTCGATCATTCGTTCGTTGTTCTTCGTTGGTAGGGCGGTTTGCCGCGCGTGCCGACCATGAGGTCCGGCACCACGGTTTCCACATCGGGCACGGCGTGCGCCGCGCTTTCGAGGCGCTTGGCCATCTCGCGTGTCGGGACGCAGCCATGCAGGTAGACCCAGCGGCGCTGGATGGTGACCCACACGCTGCTGCGCCGCAGGCCCGGTACGGCGATCAGTGCCTTGCGCACCTCCGGCGCGATCGCCTTGTCGTAGCGGTAGGCGTTGCTGTCCTTGCAGCGGCCGGCGAGCCAGCAACTCGTGCCCCGCTCCAGCCGGCTGTGCATCTGCTCCCGCACCTCGGCTGCCGTATAGAGCGGACCCAGCGGCACAGGGCAATCCGCCAGTCCCGATGACACCTGGAAAAAGGGGTCATCGAAGAAGTTGGTGCGCTCGCCGCCATCGGCGCCGTACGCCGCCTGCGTGGTCGCGCCCGCGAGTACGAGGACTGCCAGCCAAGGGGAGCGGCTGCGAGACTTCAAAGCGGGTGCTCGGTATAGAAGCGCCCGCCGTGGAAAAGCAATGGAGACGCGCCCAGGCTGTGCGTACAGCGCTCGACCTCGCCGACGAAGATCACGTGGTCGCCTTCGTCATAGCGGCTGCGGTTGAAGCACTCGAAACTGGCTGCCGCGCCGACCAGCACCGGCGCGCCGCCGACGCCGTCGGTGTAGGCAACGTCGGCCCAGCGGTCGACGTCCTTCGTCGCGAAGCGCTCCGCCAGGCTCTTCTGGCTGGCCGACAGGATGTTGATCGCGTAATGCGATCCGGTGCTCAGCGCCGCCATCGAAGCGGCACTCCGTGCAAGGCTCCACAACACCAGCGGCGGATCGAGCGACACCGAATTGAACGAGTTCGCGGTGAGTCCCACCAGGGCACCGTCGGCGGATCGCGCAGTGACGATGGTCACGCCGGTGGCGAACATGCCGAGCGCGGCACGGAATTCGTCGGTCGAGAAAGAAGGCGGTTGCGCCTGAGCAGGAGCGGTCACGGAGAAGCAGCAAAGTGGACGACCCATTTTGGCCGATCCGCAAATTGCCCGCCCGCGCTCAAATCGGCGCAGCTTCAGGCCAGGGACACCGCGGAACCGGCTTCGCCGGGCCGCCGGTGTCGCCCCCGGCAGGGGGTGGGCGGCTACACGCAGTGAGCCAACCTGGGGGCGAGCTTGGTCTAGCCGAAGAACCAGTAGCCCACGGCGATGGCCGCGATGACCCCCGCCAGTTCCGCCAGCAGCGCGCAACCGACAGCGTGCCGCGCCCGCTGGATCCCGACCGCACCGAAGTACACCGCGAGCACGTAGAACGTGGTTTCCGTGCTGCCCTGGATGACCGCCGCAACCCGTGCCGCGAAGCTGTCGACGCCCTGGCTCTTCATGGTCTCGATCAGCATCGCGCGGGCCGCGCTGCCCGAGAAGGGCTTCACCAGCGCCGTTGGCAGCGCATCGACGAAACGGGTGTCCCATCCTGTGCGCGCGACGAGCCACCGGATGCCTTCCAGCACCAGGTCGAGCGCGCCGGAAGCACGCAGCGCACCGACTGCACAGAGCATGGCGACCAGGTAGGGCAGCAGGTTCTTCGCGACGTCGAAGCCTTCCTTTGCACCTTCGACGAAGCATTCGTAGACCTTCACGCGCCGGATCGCACCCGCCAGCAGGAAGACGACGATCAGCCCGAACAACGTGAGGTTGCCGAGCAGCGAAGAGAGCGACGCCAGCGCAGCCGACGACAAGGTGGCGAGCAGCGCCATGAAGCCGCCGAGCAGCAGTGCGCCCGGAACGAGATAGGCGAGCACCACCGGATCCCAAAGCTTCAGCCGCTGCATGAAGGCCACCGACAGCAGGCCGACCAGCGTCGATGCGCTGGTGGCGAGCAGGATGGGCAGGAAGACCAGCGTCGGATCGGCCGCACCCTGCTGCGCGCGGTACATGAAGATGGTGACCGGCAAGAGCGTCAGCGACGATGCATTGAGCACGAGGAACAGGATCTGCGCGTTGCTCGCCGTCGTCGTGCTGGGATTGAGCGTCTGCAATTCGCGCATCGCCTTCAGCCCGATGGGTGTTGCCGCGTTGTCGAGCCCGAGCGCATTGGCGGCAAAGTTGAGCGTGATGAGGCCGAGCGCGGGATGACCGGCCGGCACGTCCGGCATCAGCCGGCGAAACAGCGGCCCCAGCAGTCGCGCAAGCAGGTCCACGATGCCGGCGGCTTCGGCGATGCGCAGGAAGCCCAGCCACAACGTGAGCGTGCCGAAGAGCAGCACCATGACTTCGACGGACAGACGCGCCATCGCGAACAGGCTTTCGACGAGCGCGGCGAACACGGCGGCGTCGCCGCCGATCAGCCAGCGCCCGAGCGCAGCCACCGCTGCCGTGAGAAAGAATCCAAGCCACAAGCCGTTGAGCACGCGTACCCCTTGCTGCGAATGCGCGCCGATCATAGGGGCCGCGACAATCGCCGCCATGAACATCCATCGGAGAGCGCTCAATCGTGCGGCACTGTGGCTCGCGTTGGGGAGCTGGGCGGCGCCGTCGAATGCGGGTGCGCCGCGGACGCCCCGTTGGACATCGAATCCCTTCAGCCTCGGCATCTCAAGCGGCCAACCGCGGCCTGACAGCGTCGTGCTCTGGACAAGGCTTGTGCCCGCGGCGGACGAAGCAGGTGCCGCCTGCACCGTGCAGTACGAGATCTTTGCGGACGAGAGCTTGCGCCGGCCGGTGACGCGCGGCGAGACGGTGACGGACGTATCCCGCGGGCTGAGTGTCCACGTCGTGGCGCAAGGCCTTCAGCCGCAACGCGACTACTGGTATCGATTCATCTGCGGCAACGCGGTAAGCCCGGTCGGCCACACGCGCACCGCGCCGGCGGCCGACGCCGATGTCCGGCGAATGCGCTTCGCGCTTGCCTCGTGCCAGCACTACGAGCAGGGCCGCTTCGTTGCGCACCGCGAGATTGCCGGACGCGACCTGGACTTCGTGCTGTTCGTGGGCGACTACATCTACGAAGGCAGCGGTGCCAGCTACGAGATCCGCAAGCACGGTACACGCACGCCGCACACGTTGGACGAATACCGCGACCGGCATGCGCTCTACAAGGGCGATGCCGATCTCCAGGCCGCCCATGCGGCCCATCCGTGGATCGTGACCTGGGACGACCACGAGGTGGTCAACGACTATGCGGACGACCGGGATCCGGCCTACAGCGATCCGGAGCGCTTCCTGCGGCGCCGCGCGGCGGCCTACCAGGCCTATTTCGAGCACATGCCGCTCGCGCTGCCGCCTCGGGGCGCCGCGATGCGCATCCACGACCGGCACACATGGGGCCGCCTCGCGGAGCTATGGACGCTGGATTGCCGCCAGTTCCGCAGTCACCACGCCTGTCCCGATCCGGAGCGCGATGTGGGGCGAACGCTGGTCGGTTGCGCGGAACTCGCCGATCCCGCGCGCACCATGCTCGGCACCGAGCAGGAACGCTGGCTTGGCCAGGGCCTGGCATCGTCGAAGCGCAAGTGGAAGCTGCTGGGCCAATCGACACAGATGAGCGCCGCCGGCTTCGATACGGCGGAAGGCCGCAAGGTCTGGACCGACGGATGGGACGGCTATCCCAAAGCGCGCCGCCGCCTCCTGCAAGGCGCGAGCGATGCCGGCGTGCGCAATCTGGTCGTGATGGGCGGCGATGTGCATCGCCACGTCGCAGCGGACCTCCGGCTGACGCCCAACGATCAGGCGTCGCCGGTCATCGCCAGCGAATTTGTCGGAGGTTCGGTCACCTCTCGGGGCGCCAGCATGGCGGCCATGGCACGCATGCGCCGCGACAACCCCGACGTGGCGTATGCCCGAGGCGACCAGCGCGGCCATGCGCTTTTCGACATCACGCCCGACCACATGCAGTGCGAGTTTCGAGCGACGCCGCACCCGGTGCAGGCCGATTCGGTCTTCGAGACACAGGCCCGCTTCGTGGTGGATACGGGCCGCGCGGGCATCCGCGAGGCCTGACTCAGTCCTCAGTCCAGCGCCGACGCCGGCCCGAAGAACTCGTAGCGCGCCTGTTGATCCGGAACGCCCAGTGTGCGGAGCGCGCGCCTGACTTGCTGCATGAAAGGCTTCGGCCCCAGGAAATAGGCATCGATGTCGCGCGTCGTGCCGGGCAGCCATTGGGCGAGCTTCTCCGCATCGATGCGCCCCACCGCGTGCGGTGCATCGGCCTTGTCGGCGGGATCGGGGGCTTCCTCGTAGCAATAGAAGCGCTGGAGTTGCGGGTACTTGTGCGCCAGCGCATCGATGGTCCGCCGAAACGCATGGGCGCCGCGCGTGCGTGCGCAGTGGATGAAGTGCACGGTGCGTGACGTCTTCAGTGCTTCTTCGAGCATGGCGAGCGTCGGGGTGATCCCGACGCCGCCGCTGATCAGGACCAGTGGCCGGTCGCTGGGCGTGAGCGTGAACGCGCCGGCCGGCGGATACAGCTCGATCGTGGCGCCTTCCCGCACGTCGTCATGAAGGTGATTGGAGGCCAGTCCGCCGGCTTCCCGCTTCACACTGATGCGATAGGTCTTGCCGTTCGGCGCCGCCGACAGCGAATAGTTGCGACGGATCTCCTCGCCGTCCACCAACAGCCGCAGGCCGATGTACTGGCCGGGCTGGAAGTCCAGCACTGGTTTGCCGTCGGCGGGCGCCAGGTAGAAAGATGTGATCGCGTCGCTCTCGACTTCCTTGCGGACGACCTTGAAGTCGCGTCCGCCACGCCAGCCGCCCGGCGCCACTTCGCTGGCGTCGTAGACGGCCTTCTCGGCGCCGATCAGGATGTCGGCAAGTTGTCCGTAGGCAGCTGCCCAGGCGTCGATGACTTCGTCGGTCGCGATCTGCGGGCCCAGCACTTCGCGGATCGCGCGCAGCAGGCATGCGCCCACGATCGGGTAGTGCGACGGCTGCACCTGCAGGGCGACGTGCTTGTTGACGATCTGCGCGGCCAGGTCGCCCAGCGCTTCGAGGCGATCGATGTTGCGGGCGTACATGAGCACGCCATTGGCGAGTGCACGCGGTTGGTCGCCGCTGACCTGGTGGGCTTGATTGAAGAGAGGGCGGACTTCCGGATGCTCGCTCAGCATGATGCGATAGAAGTGCGTCGTGAGCGCTTCGCCTCCCGTCTCCAAAAGAGGAACGGTGGCAGTAACGATGGACTTCTGTTGTCCGGTGAGCATGGGAGATCCTTCAATGAAAAGTGGCGATGCACCAAACAGTGCAAGCAACGTTCCAGCCGGACGATTCATATGAATCAATGACTTATGAAGTGATGATGTCTTTTTGACGCGCATACGATAAGGTCCTTTTGACATCATTGTGTCCAAATGACATCCCAGCCGCTGCTCAAGGCCATCATTCCGCTGGTGGCCGACATCTCGCGCGAACTGCCCGGCGCCGAGCGCTATCGCCGGTTGCTGGAAGCACTGCGTGTCCTGTTGCCTTGCGATGCGGCCGCGTTGCTTCGGCTTGACGACGGCTGGCTCCTGCCGCTGGCCGTCGACGGCTTGAGCGCCGACACGCTGGGCCGGCGCTTCCGCATCGAAGAGCACCCGCGCTTCGCGGCGCTGCTGGAGGCGAATGGGCCGTTGCGCTTTGCCACGGACAGCGCACTGCCCGATCCCTATGACGGCCTTGTAGAGGGCGTCGAAGGGCATCTGCCGGTGCACGACTGCATGGGCTGCGTGATCCACCTGGATGAAAAGCCGTGGGGCCTGCTGACGCTGGACGCGCTGGCGCCCGAGCGGTTCTCGAGCGTCGAGCTCGATGCGCTGCAGTCCTTCGGTAGCCTGGCTGCGGCCACGGTCAGCGTGGCCGGGCACATCGAACGGCTGGAATCCCGCGTCGAGTACGAGAGCCAGCGGGCCGAAGGCTTTCGCCTTGCCGCCAAGCCGCGCGAACGAACGCTGATCGGCCGCAGTCCCGCCATGCGGCAGCTTCAAAAGGAGATCGGGCTGGTTGCCGGCAGCGAGCTGTCGGTCCTCATCCAGGGAGAAACCGGCGTCGGCAAGGAACTGGTCGCCGAGGCGCTGCATGCGGCTTCCCCGCGCGCAGCGCGGCCCATGATCAGCCTGAATTGCGCCGCGCTGCCGGAAACCCTGGTCGAGAGCGAGCTTTTCGGTCACGTCAGGGGTGCATTTACAGGTGCCGTCGGCGAACGGCCCGGCAAGTTCGAATTGGCCGATGGCGGCACGCTCTTTCTCGACGAGGTCGGCGAACTGGCGTTGCCGGTCCAGGCGAAGCTGCTTCGCGTGCTGCAGAGCGGACAGCTGCAGCGGCTGGGCTCGGATCGCGAGCACCGCGTCGATGTGCGCCTGATCGCGGCGAGCAATCGCAATCTCGCGGAAGAGGTACGCGCGGGACGCCTGCGAGCGGATTTCTATCACCGCCTGAGCGTCTATCCGCTGCAGGTTCCTCCGTTGCGGGAGCGGGGGCGCGACGTGCTCCTGCTCAGCGGCTTCTTCCTCGAGGAGAACCGGTCACGACTTGGGCTCGGGGGCCTTCGGCTGGATGGAAGCGCTCAAGCCGCCTTGCTGGCCTATGAATGGCCCGGCAACGTGCGTGAACTCGAACACCTGCTGGGACGCAGCGCGCTGAAGGCGCTGGGTCGCCACGCGCAGCGGCCGCGCATCCTGAGCCTGGTGGCGGAAGACCTCGATCTGCCGGAGCCGCAAGGCCGCAAAGACCGGGAAACCGACGTTTCGAGCGAAGCCAAGCACACCAAGGCAGCGCCGAACGAGCACTTGAGCGATGCGGTGGAGAGTTTCAAACGCGAACTCATCACAGCGGCCCTTGCGCGACACAACAACAACTGGGCCGCGGCGGCGCGGTCGCTCGGCATGGACCGCGGCAATCTCGCCCGGCTCGCGAAAAGACTCGGCATGCCGGCGGACAAGCCCGCCTGATGGGACGTCAGTCCCGCGCGCGCCGGTGCGGCACCTCGATCAGAAGGTCCGGCCGGAAATTCTCCGACTCGCCCTTGGCCATGTACCCCAGCGGATTGGCCACCACGCGGCAGCCGTCCTTCACGTAGTCGAACTGGCAGTGCAGGTGCCCGTGCAACCAGAGATCGGCGCGCGGCAGCAATTCGTCCAGACTGTTGCAGAAGCCTGCCGTGCCGGGGCTCAGCCCATAACGTGGATCGGCGCTCGCCAGCGTCGGCGCGAAATGCGTGATCGCGACGGTGATGCCGTCGAAGTCTTCGGCCAGAGCGTCGCGCAGCCACGCCTGACACATTAGTGAGTGCTCCCTCAAGGGTTCTGCGAGGAATAGCTCTCCCGCCCGGAGCGTGGCGGCCTTTTCGAGATAGAAGTTGGCGGCGCGCATCGCCTTGCCGCGCTTCTTGAACGCCTCGGCCATGCTGTCCGTCGGTTCGACGAGCGCGTCGAAATCGGCCCAGAGCGTCGTGCCGATGAAGCGGATTCCGTCGATGACGAGGGTTTCGCGTTCCAGCCATCCGATGTCCAGCGCGTCGCAAGTCTCACGCAGGCGCGTGTGAATCTCGTCGAAGTCGGCGTTGTCGTACTCGTGATTGCCCGGAACGTAGAGGACTGGCACCGGCCACCCATGCCGAGGGGAGAAGCGGGTCAGCCCGAAATCCGACTCCAGCAGCCTCGAACCGGATTGATAGGAGCCGATGTCGCCCGCGAGCACCAGAAGATCGGCGCCCGGCGCCGGCGCGATCTCGAGATTCGGATGGACTTCGATGTGCAGGTCGGAAAGCAGCTGTAGCTTCATGAATGCAGTCTAGGTGATGACATCATGCGCGGCGCGCATAAAGTCCGACTTGGAATATTGGGGAAAACCCTTAATATTGGGATCATCGTTACTTCCAGCGCGCGCAACATGCCGCGCACCATCATGTTCAGCTTGATTGCCCAAGTGGCACATTTCTTCCTCTCTTCCAACGCCGCGACTTCCAATCCGGCCACCGCCTTGATGGAAAGCGCCGACGTCCGCGCAGGCCTCGATGCCCATCATGCCCAGGAACTGCGCGCGGCTGCCAGCGCCTGGCTCAGCGTCATCCGCTGATCGACCTCCTGCCCAGCGGCGATCCCTCGAACGCGGAGCCTGCTGATCGCAGCAGCGCCTGCCGAAGCCATTCGTGGGCGTGCGCATGCTGTGCGCGGCGGTGCCACAGTGCGTCCACGTGCACGTGGGGCTGATCGAAGGGCAAGTCCCGCAGGACGAGCTGATCGTCGATGCCCGTGACGCGAACGAAATGGCGCGGCATCACGGTCAGCAGATCGGAATTCGCGACCACGCGGCCCGCCGTGAAGAATTGATTGACCGTGACCACGATGCGCCGCTCGCGCCCCAGCGCTCCCAGCGTCTGGTCGATGAAGCCATATGGGCGGCCCGAAAAGCTGACGAGCAAGTGCCGCGCCGCGCAGTAGCCGTCGAGCGTCAACGGCGCTGCGGCGAGCGGATGATCGCGCCGCATCACGCACACGTATTCGCCCACATAGAGGCGCTGCGTCTCGAAGGGCGTGCCGTCGCCTGACTGACCTCGCGCAGCCAAGCTGGCGACGACGGCGGGAAAGTAGCCGATCGCAACATCGACCTCTTCGTTCTCCAGCATTCGACGCGGGTCGCGCGTGGTGAGGGGCAACACCCGCAGCGAGACCGAGCGCGCCTCGTTTTCCACGATCTTGATCAGGCCCGGCATGAGTTCGGCGGCGGTCGCATCGGCCATCGCGAGAAGAAAGGTCGTGTCCGCACCGCTGGCGTCGAACTCGCCGGGGGCCAGGGTGTGCTGCAACTGCCTTAATGCATCGCGGACGGTGGGCCAGAGCGCCATGGCACGTGGTGTCGGCTCGATACCGGGCCCGGATCGGCGCACGAGTTCATCGCCTAGCACCTCGCGCAGTCGTCGCAGCGAGTTGCTCACCGCAGGCTGCGTGATGGAGAGATTTCGCGCGGCGCGCGTGAGGTTTCGCTCCGCCATGACCTCGTCGAAGACGCGAAGCAGGTTGAGGTCGAGTGTTCGGAAGTTAATGTCCATCATGAATGTGAATGATAGGCATCAGGAAGATAAATTAGATAAACACTAGGGTAACCCCTAATATCACCCCATCGACTCCGGACCTTCGTCCATTTTTTGGAGGAACGCATCATGACCAACTTCGTACACGTAGATACCCCCGCAACCCATCCCGGCGTCGTTCGCGCCGAGGCCGTGATCGAGCGCATTCGCCGCTCGCGCCGCAACTTCGACAGCTCGCGCGGCCTCGCGGCCTTGCTGCTTGCCGCTATTGTTTCGTCATTGCTCGTCGTGGCCGACAAGCTCATGTCAACCACGGAAGAGGGTGGGCTGCTCGTGGCTTGGGTCGTGCTCTGGGGTGTGGCGTTCGTCGGCCTGGCGCTCTTTGCCGGCACTGCCCGTTCGTTGGCGATCCGTGCCCTGACGGCCACCCGCAAGGCGGCGCGTCGTCGCGCAGCGGCGCGCGCGGACGAGAAATTCATGGCTTACGCCAAGCACGATCCCCGCATCCTGCGCGATCTGCAAGTGGCTGCCTCGCGCCAGGAAGCCGCGCGATTCGCCGCCGCCGATGATTCCGCGGACGCGGTGCCTTCGTTCCGCAACGCGTTGCGCAGCATCGGCTACTACTGATCGACTCCCCCGCTCAGGCAACAAACAAAAAGCCGCCCTTGGGCGGCTTTTTGCTTGTCTGCGAGAGACTCAGGCTGCGAGACGCTGCTCGATGGCTGCCTTGGTGGCCGGCAATTCCTTCGGCAGATGGTGCGCCAGTTGCTGGAACAGCTCTGCATGCAGCTTCAGCTCGGCCTGCCATGCCGCCTTGTCGATGCTGGTGACGGTGTCGAACTGTTCGGCGCTGAAATCCAGCCCGGTCCAATTCAGGTCTTCATAACGGGGGCTGACGCCGAACACGTGCTCGCTGCCTTCGGCCTTTTGATCGATGCGGTCGATCATCCACTTCAGCACGCGCATGTTCTCGCCGTAGCCGGGCCACACGAACTTGCCGTCGGCGCCCTTGCGGAACCAGTTGGTCGTGTAGATCTTCGGCAGGCGCGCGCCAGAGGCTTCGAGCTTCTTGCCGAGGTCGAGCCAGTGCTGGAAGTAGTCGCTCATGTTGTAGCCGGCAAACGGCAGCATCGCAAACGGATCGCGTCGGACCACGCCTTGCTGCCCGGCCGCTGCGGCCGTCGTCTCCGAGCCCATGGTCGCGGCCATGTAGACACCCTCGACCCAGTTGCGGGCCTCGGTCACCAACGGAACGGTGGTCGAGCGGCGGCCGCCGAAGATGAAGGCGTCGATGGCGACACCCTTCGGATCGTCCCATGCCTCGTCGAGCGCCGGATTGTTGATCGCCGCGACGGTGAAGCGCGCGTTCGGATGCGCGGCCTTGGCGCCGGTTTCCTTCGCGATGGCGGGAGTCCAGTCCTTGCCTTGCCAGTCAATCGCGTGCGCGGGGGCTTCGCCCATGCCTTCCCACCAGACGTCGCCGTCATCAGTCAGCGCCACGTTGGTGAAGATCACGTCGCGCTCCAGGCTGGCCATGCAGTTCGGGTTGGTCTGCAAGTTGGTGCCGGGTGCCACGCCGAAGTAGCCCGCCTCGGGGTTGATGGCGTAGAGCTTGCCGTCGGCACTGGGCTTGATCCATGCGATGTCATCGCCGATGGTCGTGACCTTCCAGCCTTCGAAACCGGCCGGCGGAATGAGCATTGCGAAGTTGGTCTTGCCGCAAGCGCTGGGGAATGCCGCTGCCACGTGGCGCTTCTTCCCTTCGGGGCTGGTGACACCCAGGATCAGCATGTGCTCGGCGAGCCAGCCTTCGTCACGGCCCATGTTCGATGCGATACGCAGCGCGAAGCACTTCTTGCCGAGCAGTGCGTTGCCGCCGTAGCCCGAGCCGTAGCTCCAGATCTCGCGCGTCTCGGGGTAGTGGACGATGTACTTGGTCTTGTTGCAGGGCCACGCCACGTCTTTCTGGCCGGCTTCGAGCGGTGTGCCGACCGTGTGGACGCAGGGCACGAAATCACCTTCGTCGCCCAGCACGTCGTACACGGCCTTGCCCATGCGGGTCATGATCTTCATGTTGACGGCCACATAGGGGCTGTCGGACAACTCGATGCCGATGTGCGCGATCGGCGAGCCCAACGGGCCCATGCTGAAGGGCACGACGTACATCGTGCGGCCCTTCATGCAGCCGTCGAACAGCGGCTGCAGCGTCGCGCGCATTTCAGCCGGGGCCATCCAGTTGTTGGTGGGACCGGCGTCTTCCTTCTTCGCGGAGCAGATGAAGGTGCGGTCTTCGACGCGCGCGACGTCGCTCGGATCGGAAGTTGCCAGGAAGGAGTTCGGCCGCTTGACGGGATTCAGCTTCTTGAGTGTGCCGGCATCGACCATGAGTTGGCAGAGGCGGTCGTATTCCTCGGTGCTGCCGTCGCACCAGTGGACGGCGGCGGGCTTGCACAGCGCGGCCATCTCGGCCACCCAGGCGATCAGCTTGGCGTTCTTGACGTAGGAGGGTGCCTGCATGGCGAGACCCTTCAGCGGTGCGTTCATCGATATCTCCTAAGTTGAAAATCGTCTTTTCGAAGGGGACTCGGCGCCGCGGACGGCGAGATCCATTTGAAAAAACGTTTCAGTCTCTGAAGAGTGGGGCCGGATGTCAGCCAGTACGGACCGCAAACTGAGGCCGGACTGCGCCGACCTGCGATTCTTCCTGCGCCAGTGAGGACACGGGGTACCTACTTGGGCGCGGAACGGATCAAGCCATGAAGATGGCGATGGAAGCCAGGAGCAGCATCAATACCCCGCCGACGATCGGCAAGACCAAGGGCATGAGATGGACGATCGACTCGACCGCGTCCTTTTCGACGGCAGCCGCATGGCTGGGCTCAATGGGGGTTGTAGGGTTGGACATTGGAATTCCTCGGGTTCTCGGGACTGACGGCATTTTACCGGTGGGCCGCTACGTCACCGTCTAGGGGGTTGCCAGACCCTCAGTGCTGCTCGATCGCCTCGAATCCCGCTGTACGCAGGGCGTCGAGAACGCCGGACAGATGCTCGCGCCCACGTGTCTGGAGCACCAGTTCGACGTCGACGTTCTGGGCCGCCAGCATGGTGAACGCGCGCTGATGGTGTACTTCGTCGATGTTGGCGCCCGCTTGCGCGACAGTGGCCGTGATCTGGGCCAGGGAGCCGGGCACGTCGCGCGCACTGACGCGTACGCGCGCCAGCCGTCCCGCCCGCACCATGCCGCGCTCGATGATCGCCGCCAGCAGCAGGGGATCGATGTTTCCACCCGAAAGCACGAGGCCGACGCGCTTGCCCTTGAAGCGTTCGGGATGCCTGATCAGCGCCGCGAGACCCGCGGCGCCCGCACCCTCGACCAGCGTCTTCTCGATTTCGAGCAGCATCAGGACCGCCTGCTCGATGTCGCCCTCGTCGACGAGCAAAAGGTCGTCGACCAGCCGGGCGATGATCTCCTGCGTCAACACGCCCGGCGTACCGACGGCGATGCCCTCGGCGATCGTGTTGGTGCCCTGCGGGTGGTTGGTCCCCTTGACGGCGTTCACCATGGCCGGGAAGCGCCGGGTCTGGACTCCGACGATTTCGATGTCCGGCTTGCGCGCACGTGCTGCGACCGCCATGCCGGCGATCAGTCCGCCGCCGCCGACCGACACCACCAGGGTATCGAGGTCTGGTACGGCGTCGAGCATCTCGAGGGCGATCGTTCCCTGTCCGGCAATGATCGCGTCGTCGTCATACGGGTGAACGAAAGTCAGGCCCTCGCGTTCCGCCAACTCCAGCGCGTGGGCGCGTGCGCTGTCGAGCGTGTCGCCGTGCAACACCACCTCGGCGCCGAAACCCCGGGTCCTTTCGATCTTCACCCCTGGCGTGAAGCGCGGCATGACGATCAACGCGCGCAGGCCCAGGCGTTGCGCGTGATAGGCCACGCCCTGTGCGTGGTTTCCCGCGGACATGGCGATCACGCCGCGCGTTCCGCCTTGGGAAAGGTCGACGAGCTTGTTACAGGCGCCTCGTTCCTTGAACGAGGCCGAGAACTGCAGATTCTCGAATTTCAGGAACACCTGGGCGCCGACGATTTCCGACAGCGTCCGCGATTCCACGCACGGCGTTTCGAGTATTTGCCCTCTGAGGCGCGCTGCCGCGCGCTCGATGTCTTTGATATCCACCATCGCCAGCATTGTGGACGGATTCGCAACATCCGGGTTTTTACCCGTTTCGAGGCTTCCCGAAGCCAAAAGTCTGCGCTATGGTCGCTCCCAGATTCGTTTTCTCCTGCTCTGGAGTTTGCTCAATGGTCAAGCGGTCCGGCGTCGATGTAGTGGCAGCGGCTTCCCGCGGCCATGCATTGCCTTCGCCCGGACTCAAGGAAGCACCGGTGCTCGAACTGATGTGTTCGCACTTCGTGCTCACGCTGGCGGCCAAGCAAGGCCCCAGATTCAACGTTCGTCGCGATCTCAACGGCCTTCTGTCGCTCACAGGTCGCCACCTGGTCTGGCCGACGCCGGTGTTGCTGCGGCTGCGGGAGTTCCTGAGCCGCCGATGCGCCGGCAACGACGTCTGGAAGGGCGTCGAGGACTTCGACGGCCGCACGCTGCTGGAGCGCCACGGCGTCTGGCGCGGGCCCTATGAAGAGGGCACCCTCTTCTTCTATCTCGACGAGTACGCCAAGGACCAGCCGAAGGACCTGCTGTCGGTCCTGTCGGTGACGCGCGACTGGCTGACCCACGCATTGCGCAAGCAATCGACGCTGGTCGAGAAGAACATCGACGCGCTGGCGGGGCTGCTGCAGCTCAACAAGGCCGAGCGCGCACTGCTGCTGTACGGCACCCTGGCGCGTTATCAGCGCGACCTGCGTTCGCTGCTGGTCGAGTTCAAGGTCAACAACGCACCCGAGGCCTACGCCGCCATCGCGGAGGTGGCCGGCGTCAACGCGAGCGATGTCGGCGAAGCGCTGCGCGCCGGATCACGGCTCGAACGCATCGGCCTGGTCGAGAACCTGATCTCCGAGCACAACATCACCGACCTGGCCGATCTGATGAAGGTCAGCGAAAAGCTCCCGCCGGTGCTGATGCGCGAATACCGCGACCGCAACGAACTGATGGCCGTGTTCACGCGCCCGTCCGCCAAGAGCGCCCTGTCGGTTCAGGATTTCTCGTTCGTCGAGGACGATGCGCAGATGCTCGTCACGCTGCTGCGCGCGGCGGTGATGCGCAAGGAGCCGGGCGTCAATGTGCTGCTCTACGGCCCGCCCGGCACCGGCAAGACCGAACTCGCCAAGGTGGTCGCGCAGGCCGCGGGGCTGGAGTTGTTCGAAGTCGAATACGCGGATCGCGACGGCAATTCGCTGTCGGGCCGCGATCGCTACCGCTCGCTGCAGATCGCGCAGGTATTCCTGAAGGGCAGCGAGCAGGCGGCGCTCCTTTTCGACGAAGTGGAAGATGTGTTTCCGCCGATCAGCACCGAGGCCGCGCAACTCATGGCGCGCGCCGAGCAGATCCCTTCGCCCACGAGCGGGAGCGTCAGCGGCAAGGCCTGGGTCAATCAGATCCTCGAATCGAATGCCGTGCCGACCTTGTGGGTCACCAACCGCATCGAACAGATCGATCCGGCCTTCCGTCGCCGTTTTGCCTATCACCTGGAACTCAAGTCGCCGCCGCCCGGCGCGCGCGAGCAACTGGTGCGCAAAACCCTCGAGGGCGTCTCGGTGTCGGATGCTTTCACCGCCAAGCTGGCGGGGCGCAAGGGCCTGACGCCCGCGCAAATCCGCACGGCCGTCCGCTTTGCCGAATTGGCGATGACCGAAGGCGACTCGGTCGAGCGTCTGATCGAGCGCCAACTCAAGAATGCCGACCTCGCACTCGGCACGCTCGACGGCCTGGGCGCACGGCGCAGTGTCACGACCTACGACCTTGAGATGCTCAACGTCGAGACCCGTTTCGAAATACCGCGCATCGTCGAAGCCCTCAAGGTGCGTGGGCATGGAACCCTGTGCTTCTACGGCGCGCCCGGCACCGGCAAGACCGCGCTGGCAGAGCACCTTGCAAAAGCGGTCGGCCGCCCGCTGATCATCAAGCAGGCGAGCGATCTCATGAGCAAGTACGTCGGCGAAACCGAACAGAACATGGCCGCCATGTTCAAGGAAGCCGAGGCCGAGAAGGCCATCCTGCTGCTCGACGAGGCCGACAGCTTCCTGCAGGATCGCCGGGGTGCGCAGCGCACTTACGAAGTGACGGAAGTGAACGAGATGCTGCAGGGCATGGAACGCTTCGACGGCATCTTCGTCTGCACCACCAACCTGCTCGACCGCCTCGATCAGGCGGCGCTGCGGCGCTTCACCTTCAAGATCAAGTTCATGCCGCTGACCAGCGATCAGCGTGAACGCATGTTCATCACCGAAGCGCTCGCCGGCGACGCCACGCTCATGACGAGCGAAATCCGGCTTCGCCTGGCCAGGCTTTCCCAGCTGTGCCCCGGCGATTTCGCGGCCGTGAAACGTCAAACGGATATCCTCGCGGTCGAGTTCTCGGCGGCCGAGTTCCTGGACCAGCTCGACGCCGAGCATCGAATCAAGCCCGAAGTGCGCGAGTCGCGCGGCATCGGCTTCGTTCAGTAATCCAACACACTGACTGCAGCGGGATTCGCCGCGCGTGGGAGGCGATCGATGAAGAGTGTCCGTACCTTGGGCGCGGTGCGTTGCGCCACGTCCGTGGCCGTGCTGGCGGCGTTTGCAGCGCTGACTGCATGCGGGGGAGGCGGAGGTGGTGGGGGCGCTGTCGTGTTGCCGGTGGCGACGCCTGTCGTGACCCCGAACGATCCGATCGTGGCCTCGTCCACCGTTGCGGGTCAGTGCGCCGCGCCGCGCATGGGCGTCGATCCCGACACGGGCGCTGCCTTCCCGGATCACCCCGGTTCGGCTGTCACGGAGAAAAGCTGGGTTCGCGGCTGGATCGATGAAACCTACCTGTGGTTCGACGAAGTGCCGACCACGCTGGCGGCGGCTGACTACGCAACGCCCATCGCGTACTTCAACGTGCTCAAGACCCCCAACCTGACTGCCAGCGGCCGGCCGAAGGATCGCTTCCACTTCACGCAAGACACGGCGGATTATCGAGCGCTGTCGCAGAACGGCATCGAGATCGGCTACGGCCTCGAACTGGCATTCCTGAGCGCCGCGCCGCCGCGCGATCTGCGTGTGGCCTACACGGAACCAGGGTCGCCGGCGGACCAGGCGGCGATCGCCCGCGGTGCGAAGGTGGTGACGATCGACGGCATCGACGTCGCCAACGGCGCGGACGTCGCCGGACTCAATGCCGGCCTCAGTCCCACGCACGAAGGCGAGGCGCACAGCTTCACGCTGCGCGCGGCGGATGGCAGCGACCACGCGGTGACGCTCACTTCAACCCGGATCACCCGCACGCCCGTGCAACATGTGACGACGATCGCCACGGCCAGTGGCCCCGTCGGATACATGCTTTTCAACGACCACATGGCCACGGCCGAGGCGCAGCTCATCGCGGCCGTCAATCAGCTCAAGGGTGCCGGCATCGCCGACCTGGTGATCGACATGCGCTACAACGGCGGTGGCCTGCTCGACGTGGCGAGCGAACTGGCCTACATGATCGGCCCCGCCAGCGCGACGGCCGGCACCGTGTTCGAGCGCCTGCAGTTCAACAGCAAGAACCCCTTCGGATTCACTCCGGCGCAGGCCACGCTGCCTTTCCATTCAACCACGCGCGGCTTCTCGACAACGGCGGGCCAGCCCCTGCCGAAGCTGGGACTGTCGCGCGTCACGGTGCTGACCGGGCCGGACACCTGCTCGGCGAGCGAATCGGTGGTCAACAGCCTGCGGGGTGTGGGCGTGACGGTCAATCTGATCGGCGGCACGACCTGCGGCAAGCCCTATGGCTTCTTTCCGCAGGACAACTGCGGCACGACCTATTTCGCCATCCAGTTCCAGGGCGTCAACCAGAAGGGCTTCGGCGACTACGGCGACGGCTTTGCGCCGACCTGCGCAGTGGCGGACGATTTCGACCATGCCCTGGGCGATCCGGCGGAAAGCCGCTTGGCCGCGGCATTGAGCTTCCGAAGCAACGGCGCTTGTCCGGCGGTCGCGGCGAGCAAAGTCGATGCCGCACGCAGCAAGGCGGAGGTGGGCGGTGTGCCGTATCTGATCCGGTCGCCCGTGCGCGAAAACCGGATCGTGGCGCCGCCGGGCGCGAACCCTGGCTAGAACGCCGCGCAGACGCGGAGAACATCCGCGCCGTAGGCTTCGAGCTTCTTGCTGCCGATCCCGCTGATGCCCTGGAGGTCTTCGGGTGTGGCCGGCGCGCGTTCTGCAATGGCCGCGAGCGTGGCGTCATGAAAGATCACATAGGCAGGCAAGTTGTGCTCGCGCGCGACCTCGCCGCGCCAGGCCTTGAGCGCGGCGAAGCGGGCCTGAGCCTGCGCATCGAGCGTGGCGGCGGCCGGCGACGGCGCGCCGCGAGCCGTCTTTTCGCGCCGCGATTTCCGTTCCGCGGGCTGTGAGACCGATTCGCGCAGCATCACCTTCGTCTCGCCCTTCAGCACGGCGCGTGAGCCGTCGGTGAGCTGCAGCGTGTTGTAGGCCTGCGCATCGACCGAGAGGGCGCCCGTCGCGATCAACTGCCGCAGCACGCCGCGCAACTGCGGCTCGGTGAACTCGCTGCCGATGCCGAAGGTGCTCACCCGTTCGTGCCCGAACTGCTTGACCTTCTCCGTCGCCTTGCCGCGCAGGATGTCCATGATGTGCCCCGCGCCGAAGCTGATGCCGCTTTGCTGCTGCACGCGATAGATGGTGGAGAGCAGCTTGCGCGCCGCATCGGTGCCATCCCACACCTGCGGCGGCGTGATGCAGTTGTCACAGTTTCCGCAGGGCGTGCTCTTCTCGCCGAAGTACCCGAGCAGCCGCACGCGCCGGCAATCGCTGGCCTCGGCGAGCGACAGCAGGGCGTCGAGCTTGCCGCGCATCACCTGCTTGAAGTCTTCGCCGGCGGGGCTCTCGTCGATCATGCGGCGCTGGTTCACCACGTCCTGCAGTCCGTAGGCCATCCAGGCGTCGGCCGGTTCGCCGTCGCGGCCGGCGCGGCCGGTTTCCTGGTAGTAGCCCTCGATGTTCTTCGGCATGTCCAGGTGCGCGACGAAGCGCACATCGGGCTTGTCGATGCCCATGCCGAAGGCGATCGTCGCGACCATCACGACGCCTTCGTCGCGCAGGAAACGGTCTTGGTGCTTCTGGCGCACTGCAGCGTCCAGGCCTGCGTGGTAGGGCAAGGCGTTGATGCCTGCATCGCTCAGTGTCTGGGCCACATCCTCGACGCGCTTGCGGGACTGGCAATAGACGACACCCGCGTCGCCCTCGTGCTCGCGCTCGATGAAGCGCAGCAGCTGCGTGGTCGCGTCCTTTTTCTCGATGATCGTGTAGCGGATGTTCGGCCGGTCGAAGCTGGAGACGAACTGGCGCGCCTCTTCAAGCTGAAGGCGCTCCACGATGTCCGCGCGCGTGAGCGCATCGGCCGTCGCGGTGAGCGCGATGCGCGGCACGCCGGCATAGCGTTCGTGCAGCACGGTCAGCGCGCGGTATTCCGGTCGGAAGTCGTGGCCCCACTGGCTGACGCAATGCGCCTCGTCGATCGCGAACAGCGACAACTTGCCGCGCTCATGCAGCGAATCGAGCTGCGACAGGAAGCGCGGCGTCGTCACGCGCTCGGGCGCCGCATAGAGCAGGGTGATCTCGCCGCGCAGCATGCGGCGTTCGACGTCCTGCGTCTGTTCCCAATCCAACGTGGAGTTGAGAAAAGCCGCATCGACGCCTGCTTCGTGCAACGCGCCGACCTGATCGTGCATGAGCGCGATCAGCGGCGACACAACCACCGCCACGCCGTGGCCCGCGCGTTGCCGTGCGATCGCTGGGATCTGATAGCAGAGCGACTTGCCGCCGCCCGTGGGCATCAGCACCAGCGCATCGCCGCCGGCAGTGACGTGATGCACGATCCCCTGCTGGGGTCCGCGGAATTGCGCGTAACCGAAGACCTCGTGAAGGATCAGTTCCGGCGCGGCTGCATGGGATTCGGAGGGCAAGGCTGACAAGGCGGCTGTGGTTCTCGTTGGGTGCTGGAGCGAGCACGCGCACCTCCCGTGCGCGCGAACCCCATTGTCTCCGAAGGTCTTCCGCCGGCTGGCACGGCGTTTGCGAACCAGAGTCCTGTTCGTTGCTTTGCATCCTGTCTAGACAGCTTCTGGTGCATGAAACCGCTTTCCTGCACTGGGAAGGGGCAACGCGGCTCTTGATCTGAACCGCGATTCCGGGTTAACCTGTATATACAGGTGCATCGCAGCGAAAGAAACTCGGCGTCCTGCTGGTATCCGCGCCTCATGCGGTCCAGGGAGCCGAACTTTTTTTGAAACGCAACAGGAGAACCTAGATGGTCAAGTCGGTCGGAAAAATCGCCTCGCTGGTCGCGGCAGGGGCATGCGTCGCGGCCATGGCGGCGAACGCCAGCGCGGAAGAAACCAAGATCGTGCTCGGCATGTCCGGCTGGACCGGCTTCGCGCCGCTCACGCTGGCGGACAAGACAGGCATCTTCAAGAAGAACGGCCTCGACGTCGAAATCCGCATGATCCCGCAGAAGGACCGCCATCTGGCCGTGGCTTCGGGTGCCGTGCAGTGCGCGGCCACCACGGTCGAGACGCACGTGGCCTGGAACGCCAACGGCGTGCCGATCGTGCAGATCTTCCAGATGGACAAGTCCTACGGCGCCGACGGCATCGCGGTTCGCAATGACGTCAAGACCTTTGCCGACCTGAAGGGCAAGGCAGTCGGCGTCAGCGCGCCGGGCACCTCGCCTTACTTCGGCTTGGCGTGGATGCTCAACAAGAACGGCATGAGCATGAAGGATGTGAAACTGGTCTCGCTCGAGCCGCAGCCCGCTGCCCAGGCCTTCGTCGCCGGCCAGAACGACGCCGCGATGACCTATGAGCCGTATCTCTCGACCGTGCGCTCCAATCCGACCGCCGGAAAGATCCTCGCGACGACCCTCGATTACCCGATGGTGATGGACACGGTCGGCTGCGCGCCGACCTGGCTCAAGTCCAACGCCAAGGCTGCGCAGGCGCTGACCAATTCGTACTTCGAGGCGCTGGAGATGATCAAGAACGATCCGGCCAAGGCCAACGAGATCATGGGTGCGGCGGTCAAGCAGTCGGGCGAGCAGTTCGCCAAGTCGTCGGCCTACCTTCGCTGGTCCGACAAGGCGGCCAACCAGAAGTTCTTCGCCAACGACATCATGCCGTTCATGAAGGATGCGCAGGTCATCCTGCTGGAGTCGGGTGTGATCCGCAAGGCGCCGGACGACCTGAACGCCACTTTCGACACCAGCTTCATCAAGTAAGAGCGCATCATGGACGCGACGCCTGTCATGAACTCATCCAAGCCGGTGATCCCCGTAGGGGCGGTCGCGTCGACGGCGCCTCGCCGGCGCCGGGCGCTGGCCCCGCTCGAACCCGTCAGCGCGCGAGCGCGCTGGCTGCTCGGACTGGGCTTCTTCGTGGTCTTCGTGGTCGTCTGGAGCTTCTTCACGCTCGGCGGCTTCGTCTCGCCGACCTTCCTTGCCAGCCCCATCACCATGGTCAAGGAGGGCGTGAACCTCTTCACGCAGTACGACTTCAGCCACGACATCGGCATGACCGTGTGGCGCGTGTTCGGCGGCTTCGTGCTTGCCGCCATCGTCGCGGTGCCGCTCGGGATCGCGATGGGCACCTGGAAGAGCGTCGAAGCCTTCTTCGAGCCCTTCGTGTCGTTCTGCCGTTACCTGCCTGCCTCGGCCTTCATTCCGCTGCTGATCCTTTGGGCCGGCATCGGCGAAGCGCAGAAGCTGCTGGTGATCTTCATCGGCTCGGTGTTCCAGATCACGCTGATGGTGGCCGTCACCGTGGGCAGCGCACGGCGCGACCTCGTCGAGGCGGCCTACACGCTGGGCGCCAACAGCCGCGGCATCGTCCTGCGGGTGCTCATCCCGGGCGCCGCGCCGGGCATCGCCGAGACGCTGCGCCTCGTGCTGGGCTGGGCCTGGACGTACGTCATCGTCGCCGAACTGATCGGTTCGTCCTCCGGCATCGGGCACATGATCACCGACAGCCAGGCGCTGCTGAACACCGGGCAAATCATCTTCGGGATCATCGTCATCGGCGTGATCGGCCTGATTTCTGACTTTGCTTTCAAGGCGCTCAATCGCCGCCTCTTCGCCTGGAGCACCATCTGATGAACCAGCTTTCCATTCGCGGTGTTTCGCGCACCTTCACCGGCACGCGCGGCCAGAAGACGCAGGCGCTGCTGCCGATCGACTTCGATGTGCGCGAGAACGACTTCGTCACCATCCTCGGCCCTTCGGGCTGCGGCAAGTCCACATTGCTGCGCATCGTCGCCGGCCTCGACTACCCGACCGAAGGCCGCGTGCTGCTCGACGGCCAGACCATCGAAGGCCCGGGCGCCGATCGCGGCGTGGTGTTCCAGAGCTACACGCTCTTCCCGTGGCTCACGATCGCGCAGAACATCCGCTTCGGCCTGCGCGAGCGCGGCATGAGCGAGGCCGAACAGAAGGAGCGCAGCGACTTCTTCATCGCCAAGGTCGGGCTGCGCGGCTTCGAGAACCACTTTCCGAAGCAGCTTTCCGGCGGCATGCAGCAGCGCACCGCGATTGCGCGCGCGCTCGCCAACGATCCGAAGATGCTGCTGCTCGACGAGCCCTTCGGCGCACTGGACAACCAGACCCGCGTTCTGATGCAGGAACTGCTTCTCGGCATCTGGGAGTCGGCGCGCAAGACGGTGCTCTTCGTCACGCACGACATCGACGAGGCGATCTTCATGGCGAACCGCGTGGCCGTGTTCAGCGCGCGGCCCGGCCGCATCAAGTCGGAGATCGCGGTCGACTTTCCGCATCCCCGTCACTACACGATCAAGACCTCGCCCGAGTTCATGGAGATCAAGGCGCGCCTCACCGAAGAGATCCGCGCGGAATCCATGGCCGCGGCCGAGCACTGATACAGCCTGAAAAGAAGAAGCCATGACCGCCTCCAGCCTTCGCAAAGCCGCCGACGCACGCGCGCACGCAACCCTGCCCGCGATGGCGCTCTACGAGCAGGTCAAGGCCTTCATCACGCACAAGATCCAGGACGGCTCCTGGGTGGCGGGCCATCGCCTGCCATCCGAAAGCGAACTGGTCGCGCAGTTCGGCGTGGCCCGCATGACCGTCAATCGCGCGCTGCGCGAACTGGTGGAGCAGGGCCGCATCGTGCGTGTAGCGGGCGTGGGCAGCTTCGTCGCCGAGGACAAGCCCCAGTCGACGCTGCTGCAGATCGCCAACATCGCGAGCGAGATCCGCGCGCGCGGCCACGACTATCGCTGCGAGTTCCTGGTGGCCGAGCGCATCGCGGCTTCGCCCGACGTCGCTGTGTGGCTCGACCTGCGGCCCGGCGAATCGGTCTTCCATACCGTTTGCCTGCATCTCGAGAACGACATCCCGGTGCAGCTCGAAGACCGCTACGTCAATCCGCGCGTGGTTCCGAATTTCCTCGAACAGGATTTCTCGGCGATCCCGCCGAGCGAATTCCTGGTGCGCAACGTGCCGTTCGACCAGATCGAGCATGTCGTCGACGCCGTGCTGCCGACGCTCGAGCAGGCCGAACGCCTCGACATGGCCGGGACCGATCCGTGCCTGCTGCTCACGCGACGCACCTGGACACGCACCACGCCCGTGACGATGGTCCGCTGCCTGCATCCCGCATCGCGCTACCGCCTCGGCAGCCGGTTCCGCGCCGACGGCAATCCCAGCATCGGTTAGGACGGGTCCGTCCGCCTCACATTTTTTGACGCCCCTACTTGTATAGACAGGATCCCTCATGGACAACGCTTCTCTCACCACCGCGCCCATCGTGCTGACGCCCGGCGAAGTCGATCTGGCCACGCTGCGCCGCGTGCACGCGGGCGGCGAGCAACTGGCGCTGCATCCGACGGCGCGTGCCGGCCTGCTGGCCGCACAAGCCACGGTGCGCAAGATCGTCGAATCCGGCGACGTGGTCTACGGCATCAACACGGGCTTCGGCAAGCTGGCGCAGACCATCATCCCGACGGAACGTCTTGCCGAACTGCAGCGCAATCTGGTGCTCTCGCACAGCGCCGGCACGGGCGAGCCGCTCGCGGCGGGCGTCGTGCGCCTCGTGCTTGCGACCAAGGCCGTGAGCCTGGCGCGCGGCCATTCGGGCGTGCGGCCCGAAATCGTCGATGCGCTGCTCAGCCTGTGCAATGCCGGCCTGCTGCCGCGCATCCCGTCCAAGGGCTCGGTCGGCGCATCGGGCGACCTTGCACCGCTCGCGCATCTGGCCTGCGTGCTGATCGGCGAAGGTGAAGTCACGACGCCCGAGGGCGATGTCATTGGCGGCGCCGAGGCGCTCGGCCGCATCGGGATTGCACCTTTCGTGCTCGGCCCCAAGGAAGGACTCGCGCTGCTCAACGGCACCCAAGTTTCGACGGCGCTCGCGCTGGCCGGCCTCTTCGGCGCCGAGGATGTCTTCGCAGCCGGCATGATGGCCGGCGCGCTGTCGCTCGAAGCCATCCAAGGTTCGATCAAGCCCTTCGACGCCCGCATCCACGCTGCACGCGGACAGCCGGGCCAGATCGCAGTGGCTGGTGCCATGCGCACGCTGCTTGAAGGCAGCGAGATCGTCCCTTCGCATGCCGACTGCGGACGCGTGCAGGACCCGTATTCGATCCGCTGCGTGCCGCAGGTGATGGGCGCCTGCCTCGACAACCTCGCGCATGCCGCGCGCGTGCTGCGCATCGAAGCCAATGCGGCGTCGGACAACCCACTCGTCTTCGACAACGGCGACGTGATCTCCGGCGGCAACTTCCACGCCGAGCCGGTCGCCTTCGCCGCCGACATCATCGCGCTCGCAGTGAGCGAAGTCGGTGCGATTTCCGAGCGCCGCATGGCGCTGCTGCTCGACAGCGGCCTGTCAGGGCTGCCGCCATTCCTCGTGCGCGACGGCGGCGTCAACTCCGGTTTCATGATCGCGCAGGTCACGGCCGCGGCGCTCGCGTCGGAGAACAAGTCGCTCGCACACCCCGCCAGCGTCGACAGCCTGCCGACTTCGGCCAACCAGGAAGACCATGTGTCGATGGCCACGTTCGCGGGCCGTCGTCTTGCCGACATGGTGGAAAACACCGCAGTGGTCGTCGGCATCGAAGCGATGGCCGCCGCGCAGGGCATTGAGTTGAAACGCGGACCAAAGAGCTCGCCGCTCCTCGAAGCCGAATTCGCCGCGATCCGCGAGCGCGTCGCCTTCATCGACCAGGACCGTTTCCTCGCCACCTCCATCGAAGCGATGCGCACGTGGGCGCGTCAGAGCCAGTGGCCCGAGGCCGTGCAGTCCATCCTGCCCAGCCGCATCTGAATTAACGATCAAGTTCCGTCATCGAAAGGACACTTCGCCATGAACGCACCCGACAAATTCCTCGCCGCCAAGGCCGACCCCCGCCATGACGCCAGCCGCGTGATCCGCGCGCCGCGCGGCAGCACGCTCAACTGCAAGAGTTGGCTCACCGAGGCGCCGTTCCGCATGTTGCAGAACAACCTCGACCCCGAGGTGGCGGAACGCCCGCAGGACCTCGTGGTCTATGGCGGCATCGGCCGTGCGGCGCGCGACTGGGCCTGCTTCGACCAGATCCTCGCGTCGCTCAAGGAACTCAACGACGACGAGACGCTGCTCATTCAATCGGGCAAGCCCGTGGGCGTGTTCAAGACGCACGAGAACGCGCCGCGCGTGCTGCTCGCGAACTCGAACCTCGTGCCGAAGTGGGCCACGTGGGAGCACTTCAGCGAGCTCGATCGCAAGGGCCTGATGATGTACGGCCAGATGACCGCCGGCAGCTGGATCTACATCGGCAGCCAGGGCATCGTGCAGGGCACCTTCGAGACCTTCGTCGAAGCGGGCCGGCAGCACTACAACAACGACCTCACGGGCAAATGGATTCTCACCGCGGGTCTCGGCGGCATGGGCGGCGCGCAGCCTCTGGCGGCAACGCTCGCGGGTGCGGTCTCTCTCAACATCGAATGTCAGCAGGCCAGCATCGACTTCCGCCTGCGCACGCGCTATCTCGACAAGCAGGCGAAGGACATCGATGACGCCATCGCGCTCATCAAGCAGCACACCGAGGCCGGCGAGGCGGTGTCCATCGGCCTGCTGGGCAACGCGGCCGAAATCCTCCCTGAACTGGTGAAGCGCGCGAAGGCCGGTGGCATCAAGCCCGACCTCGTGACCGACCAGACCTCCGCGCACGACCTCGCCAGCGGCTACCTGCCGATCGGCTGGACGCTCGCGCAATGGGAAGCCGCCAAGGCCGATCCGACGCAGCATCCGACCTTGCGCAAGGCGGCCGCCAAGTCCTGCGCGGTGCACGTGCAGGCCATGCTCGACTTCCAGGCGATGGGCATCCCGACGGTCGACTACGGCAACAACATCCGCCAGGTCGCTTTCGATGAAGGCGTGAAGAACGCGTTCGACTTCCCCGGCTTCGTGCCGGCCTACATCCGGCCGCTGTTCTGCGAAGGCAAGGGCCCGTTCCGCTGGGTGGCGCTCTCGGGCGACCCGGAAGACATCTACAAGACCGACGCCAAGATCAAGGAACTGTTCCCTGAGAACAAGCACACGCACCGTTGGCTCGACATGGCGCGCGACCGCATCGCATTCCAGGGCCTGCCGGCGCGCATCTGCTGGCTGGGCTTGGGCGAACGGCACGTTGCGGGTCTGGCGTTCAACGAGATGGTGAAGAACGGCGAGCTCAAGGGCCCGATCGTGATCGGCCGCGACCACCTGGATACTGGCTCGGTCGCCAGCCCCAACCGTGAGACCGAATCCATGAAGGACGGCACCGATGCCGTGTCCGACTGGCCGCTTCTCAACGCGCTGCTCAACACCGCGGGCGGTGCGACCTGGGTCAGCCTGCACCACGGCGGCGGCGTGGGCATGGGCTATTCGCAGCACTCTGGCGTGGTTATCGTCTGCGACGGCACCGACGCGGCGGCCAAGCGCATCGAGCGCGTGCTCTTCAACGACCCGGCGACCGGCGTGATGCGCCATGCCGATGCCGGCTACGACATCGCGATCGCGACGGCGAAGAAGCAGGGGCTGAACCTGCCGATGATCAAGTAAGCGCAGCGATCCGACGCAACGTGGCACTGCACCGCTTCGACATCGCCTCGCTGTCCGCGACCCCGTGGAAGAACGGAGGCGGCGTGACGCGCGAGATCGTGTGCTCGCCGCCTGGCGCGGGCATGGAAGGCTTCGACTGGCGCGTGAGCATCGCGACGATCGACAAGGCGGGGCCGTTCTCGGCCTTTGCCGATGTCGATCGCGTGATCATGCTGTTGGAGGGTGCCGGTGTTCATCTTCGTTCGCGCGATGGGCGAATCGACCATCGGCTCGACGTTCCGCATGCGCCATTCGCCTTTGGCGGTGACGTGGCGCTGGATTGCGAGTTGCTCGGCGGCGCCTCGACGGACTTCAACGTGATGACGCGCCGCGGCCGCCTGCGCGCGGAGGTGCGCGTGCTGCGCGAAGGTGGCGACATCGCGCCTGCCGGACACGGGCTGCTGCTGGCGTTGCGCGGGCATTGGCGATTGAATGACATCGATTGCGAGCCAGGCACCGGCCTCTGGTGGGACGGCGAAGTGCACGGGTGTCAGGCCGCCTCGCGCGACGTCGACGCCGCGCTCATCGCGGTGCAGATCGAATCGACAACGACAGGCTCCGGCGAATGAACACCATGACCCATTCCGAACTCCCTTCCGCCGACGGTGTCTGGGAACGCCTCCGGATTGCGCCGGGCGCCCTGGCCGACGATCAGTCCATCGACGGCGACGCGGCCATCGTCGTGGCCGCCGGCAAGATCGCCTGGATCGGCAGGCAAAGCGACTTGCCCGGCACATACGCCGGCCTGCCGCGCTTCGACGGCCGCGACGCGCTGATCACCCCCGGCCTTGTCGATTGCCACACGCACCTGGTCTACGGCGGACAGCGCGCGAACGAATTCGCGATGCGTCTCGCCGGTGCGACCTACGAAGAAGTCGCAAAGGCCGGCGGCGGCATTGTTTCCTCCGTGCGCGCTACGCGTGAGGCGGACGAAGACACGCTCTACGCACAAGCGGCACAACGCCTTGAACAATTGCTGGCCGAAGGTGTCTGCGCGATCGAGATCAAGTCGGGTTACGGCCTCGCGCTCGAACACGAACGCAAGCAATTGCGTGTGGCGCGGCGGCTGGGCGAAACGTACGGTGTCACCGTGCGTACCACCTTCCTTGGCGCGCACGCGCTGCCACCCGAATACGCGGGCCGCAGTGGCGATTACGTTGATCTTGTCTGCACCGAGATGCTGCCTGCGCTCGCCGCAGAAGGGCTTGTCGATGCGGTCGATGTGTTCTGCGAGCGCATCGCCTTCACGCTGGCCGAGACCGAGCGCGTGTTCCAGGCGGCCGAGGCCCTGGGGCTGCCGGTCAAGCTGCACGCCGAGCAACTGTCCGACATGGGCGGCGCGGCGCTCGCGGCGCGTTATGGGGCGCTGTCCTGCGATCACATCGAGCATCTCTCCACCGACGGCATTGCGGCGATGCGCGAGGCCGGGACGGTCGCGGTGCTGCTGCCCGGCGCCTACTACACGCTGCGCGACACGCACCTTCCGCCGATCGATGCGCTGCGTGCGGCGGGCGTACCGATGGCGGTGTCTACCGATCACAACCCGGGTACCTCGCCTGTACTCAGCCTGCTGCTGATGGTCAACATGGCCTGCACGCTGTTCCGACTGACCGTGCCCGAGGCGCTGGCAGGCGTGACCCGGCACGCAGCGCGTGCGCTGGGTCTGCAGGACACGCACGGCGTCTTGGCCATTGGCCGCCCTGCCAACTTCGTGCTGTGGCAGCTACGCGAGAGCGCCGAGCTTGCCTACTGGTTCGGCCAGCGGCCCGCGCGCACCATCGTGCGCCAAGGGCGTATCGCCTCCGGGCTTCAACGCTGAAGTGCAAAGCCATGCCATTGCCTGAGTCCCGGTACGCCCTCTTTGCCGCAGATGCCCTGCTGCCCAGCGGCTGGGCCCGCAACGTTCTGCTCGCATGGAATGCCGACGGCGTGCTGTCCGCTGTCACGCCCGACAGCACGCCGGCCGGCGACATATCGCGCGCCGCCGGACCCGTGCTACCCGGCATGCCCAATCTGCATTCGCATGCATTCCAGCGTGCCTTCGGCGGCCTGACCGAGTTTCGCGGCGCTGCGCAGGACAGCTTCTGGAGTTGGCGCACGCTGATGTACCGCTTCGCCGCGACGATTTCGCCCGAACAAGTCGAGGCGATCGCCACCTGGCTCTACATCGAGATGCTCGAAGCCGGCTACACCTCGGTGTGCGAGTTCCACTACCTGCACCACGACCTCGACGGCAAGCCTTACGCCGACGATGCGACGTTGGCGTTGGCGCTGCTGCGTGCGGCACAGCGCGCTGGCATCGGGCTCACGCTGCTGCCGGTGCTCTACCAGACGAGCGGCTTCGGCGCGCTGCCGCCCAGCGAGGGCCAGCAGCGCTTCATCCGCTCCACTGATTCGATGCTGCGTCTGCTGGAGCGGCTGCGTCCCGCTTGCGAGGCACAGGGCGCATGCCTCGGCCTCGCGCCGCATTCGCTGCGCGCCGTGCCGCCGGATGCACTGCGCGACGCGCTCGCAGGCCTGGATGCCATCGACCCCACCGCGCCGATCCACATTCACATCGCCGAACAGACCGGCGAAGTCGATGCCTGCCTCGCCTGGAGCGGCCAGCGGCCTGTGGCGTGGCTGCTCGACCACGCGCCTGTCGATGCGCGCTGGTGCCTCGTGCATGCGACGCACATGGACGCGGACGAATACCGCCGTGCGGCGGCCAGCGGCGCGGTCGCCGGCCTGTGCCCGACCACCGAGGCGAACCTCGGCGATGGCATCTTCGATTTCGACACATGGCGCGCAGGCGGTGGACGCTGGGGCATCGGCTCCGACAGCCATGCCTGCGTCAATGCGGCCGAGGAACTGCTGATGCTGGAATACGGCCAGCGCCTCGTCACGCGGCAACGCAACGTCGGTGCCGACGCCGCGCATCGCGAAGTCGCAACCGCGCTCACGCTCGCGGCGGTGCAGGGCGGAGCGCAGGCATCGGCTCGCGCCGTCGGTGGTCTCGCTGTGGGCCAGAAGGCGGACTTCGTCGTGCTCGATGCGGCGAACGTTGCGCTGCAGGGGCTCGGCGCGGCCGACATGCTGTCCGCGCACGTGTTCGCGAGCCATCGCACTTCCGCCATCGATGCCGTCCGTGTCGCCGGGCAGTTGCGGACCCGCACCGGCCGCCATGTCGCGCACGACGAAGCCGCAGCCGCCTTCGTGGCCGCGCGCAGCCAACTTCTCGCCAAGGATTGAAGCCATGCCTTTCACCACCACCGAGCCTCCCTTCCGCTTCCGGCGCGGCACGCGTCCGCTGCTGATCTCGATGCCGCACGTCGGCACACACGTGCCGACGCGCATCGCTGCGCGCCTGAGCGACGAGGCGCGCCAAGTGCCCGACACGGACTGGCATCTGGAACGTCTCTACGACTTCGCCGACGACCTCGGCGCTTCGGTGCTCGTCGCCACGCACTCGCGCTATGTGGTGGACCTCAACCGTCCGCCCGACGGTGCGAGCCTCTATCCGGGGCAGAGCGTCACCGGCTTGTGCCCGGTCGACACCTTCGACGACACGCCGCTCTATCCCGCCGGCGATGTCCCAGACGACGCCGAGATCGCCGAGCGGCGCGAGGCCATCTGGCAGCCCTACCACCGGCAGCTCGCCGACGAACTCGCGCGCATCAAGGAACAGCACGGCATCGCCGCGCTGTGGGACGCGCATTCGATCCGCTCCGTGCTGCCGCGTTTCTTCGAAGGCAAGCTGCCCGACCTCAATCTCGGCACCGCGCAGGGTGCGAGTTGCGATCCCGCGCTGGCCGAGACGCTGCTGGGGATCGCCAAGCAGGCGCCGGGCTTCACGAGCGTGCTGAACGGCCGCTTCACCGGCGGCTACATCACGCGACATCATGGGCAACCTGCGCAGGGCGTACACGCCGTGCAGCTCGAAATGACGCAGTGCAGCTACATGCAGGAGACGCTGCCCTTCGACTACCTGCCCGAACGCGCGGCGCTCGTGAAACCGCACGTGCGACGCATGTTGGCTGCGGTGCTTGATTTCGTCGAAGCGCGGCAGCGCTAGTCATCTTCTGAATCCCGGCAAGGTCTTCAATGAACGCATCCGTCATCCGCGAACTCGTGCGCCCCGAGGTACCCACGCTCCCGCCTTACAACGCGGGCCTGTCGTCGGAGGCCGTGCGTTCGCGCTATGGTGTCGATCGCATCGCGCGCCTCGCGAGCAACGAGAACCCCTTCGGCGCGAGCCCCGCGGTTGCACGTGCACTGGCGGACTTGGCGCTCCGAGTGGGGACGTACCCTGATGCGAACTGCACGGCATTGCGAGCGGCCATCGCCGAACGCACCGGCGCACGCGCGGAAGAGATCGTGATCGGCAATGGCTCCGAATCGATCCTGCAGATGCTCTGCCAGGCCTTCATTTCACCCGGCGACCGCGTGCTCACGCAGCGGCCCGCCTTCGGCCTGCACGAGATCTACCCGCGCATGATGGGTGCTCAGGTCGAGTTGCTTGCGCTCACGCCTTCGCTCGAATTCGACCTCGATGCATGGTGCGAAGCCCTTGCGCAGGGGCCGAAGATCGCGATGCTCGCCAATCCATCGAACCCGGTTGGCTGCATGTTCGATGCACAGGCGTTCGAGCAACTGCTGTCCGCCACGCCGGCGGGCACGCTGCTGGTGATCGACGAGGCCTACTACGAATACGCACGGCTCGCGCAAGGCTTTCCCGATGCACTGGCCGCGCTGCGTGCGCAGCAGCGTCCGTGGATCGTGCTGCGCACCTTCTCGAAGGCGTGGGGCCTGGCGGGGCTGCGCGTGGGTTACGGCATAGCGTCGGATGCTTCGCTCATCCAGTGGCTGGATCGTGTGCGCACGCCCTTCAACGTCAACGAGGCCGCACAGGCTGCCGCGCTGGCCGCCTGGGGCGACGAGGCCTTCATGGCGAACGCCGTCGAGGCGACGGTCAAGCAGCGCAAGGTGCTCGTGCGGCAACTGCGTGCGATGAACGTGCCCGGACTGCGCATCGCGCCATCTGCGGCCAACTTCCTGTTCATCGACCTGGCGCGGCCGAACGGTCCGGTCAACGAGGCACTTCTGGCGCGCGGGATCATCGTCAAGCCATGGAAGGAGCCGGGTTTCGAGACCTTCATCCGTGTCTCGATCGGCAGCGCCGACGACAACGCGCATTTCCTGCACGCGCTGGGCGAAATCCTCGCCAGCTAGGCAGCAGCCAAGACCCGCCACTGGCGCGGGGAGGAAAGCGCTTCCTACAATCGGTCCCATGAAGCCCATCGCCTACACCCGCGCGCAGCAACTGCCCGACATCCTGAGCCAACGCATCGCCATCCTGGACGGCGCGATGGGCACGATGATCCAGCGCTTCAAGCTGACGGAAGAACAGTACCGGGGCGAACGGTTCAAGGACTTCCCGCGCGACGTCAAGGGCAACAACGAGTTGCTCTCGCTGACGCGGCCCGATGTGATCCGCGACATTCACGAAGGCTATCTGGCGGCCGGCGCCGACCTGATCGAGACCAACACCTTCGGCGCGACCCGCATCGCGCAGGAGGACTACAAGATGGCCGATCTCGCTCGCGAGATGAACCTCGAATCCGCAAAGCTCGCCCGCGCGGCCTGCGACAAGTTCAGCACGCCGGACAAGCCGCGCTTCGTGGCCGGCGCCCTCGGCCCGACGCCCAAGACCGCGAGCATCAGTCCTGACGTGAACGATCCCGGCGCGCGAAACGTGAGCTTCGAGGAGCTGCGCGAGTCCTACTACGAGCAGGCCGAGGCCCTGGTCGAGGGCGGCGCCGACGTGCTGCTGGTCGAGACCATCTTCGACACGCTCAACGCCAAGGCCGCGCTGTTCGCGGTCAACGAGTATTTCGAGGCCAGCGGCGAGCGGCTTCCGCTGATCATCAGCGGCACCGTGACCGACGCGTCCGGCCGCATCCTCAGCGGCCAGACAGTGACCGCCTTCTGGCATAGCGTGCGCCATGCGCGGCCGTTGGCCATCGGCCTCAACTGTGCGTTGGGCGCGGCATTGATGCGGCCCTACATCCAGGAATTGGCACGCGTTGCGGACGACACCTTCATCAGCTGCTATCCCAATGCCGGCCTGCCCAATCCGATGAGTGAGACGGGCTTCGACGAAACGCCTGACGTCACTTCGCGCCTGCTGCACGAGTTCGCGGCCGAAGGGCTGGTCAACATCGTGGGCGGCTGCTGCGGCACCACGCCCGAGCACATCGCGGCCATCGGGCAGGCGGTGGCGCCGATCGCCGGCCGGGCGCTGCATCGCGGCGGCTATCGCGAAGCGGCTTGAGCGCGTCGGGCCTCGGCTGCTTGTGAAGCCGAGGTGAAGAAACTCTCCAAACGTAGGCACGGTGCACGGCATCGCGCGCTTTGCCGTTGTCTTGGAGAGGCGATGGCCGATTGACAGCGACTTCGCGGCGCACCTAATCTGACCTGCAGAAGAAAAGGAACTCCCCTATGCAAAAAACGACTCGGCGATGGATCGGCATCGGCACCATCGCCCTGGCGCTTCCGCTGGCTGCGGCCGCGCAGGACGCCTTCACGCGGGGCGCTGTCAATCTCCGCGCCGGACCCTCGAGCACCTATCCAATGGTGGCGACCTTGGCACCAGGCCAGCCGGTCCAGGTGATGGGCTGCACCAGCGGCTACGGATGGTGCGACGTCGTGCTGCCGGACGGGCTTCGCGGATGGGCCTACGCGGGCAGCCTCGACTATGCCTACCAGGAACAACGCGTGCCGCTGGCCACGTATGGCGCGGTTATCGGCGTGCCCATCGTGACCTTCGCCATCGGAAGCTACTGGGGCGACTACTACCGCGACCGCCCCTGGTACGGGCAGCCGCGCTGGTGGGGTGGCCGACCACCGCCGCCGCCGGTTCCGGGCTGGCGCCCGCTACCGCCGCCGGTCCCGGCCTGGCGCCCCAATCCCTGGCCGGGCTACGGTCCGCACCATGGATATCGCCCGCCCCCGGCGGGGATCCGTCCGCCTGTGTCCGCAATCCGGCCGCTGCCGCCGGCAGGCATCCGCCCGCCACATGATCCGGGCCACAGGCCGCCCGGACCGCCCCCTGGCGTTCGCCCACCGCCTCCTGGAGGCGGCTTCCAACAGTCCGGCGGCCGGCCACCGGGGCAGCCGCGCGGCGACGGGCAGGGCAATCACGGCCAGGGCCATGGCGGCGGCGACCAAGGACGAAATCACGGCCACGGCGGCAACCAGGGCGGCCAAGGCCACGACCGCGGCCGCGGCGACCACCAATAGGCGACTAACGCTTCATCAACGCGACAAAGCGCTGCGCGCCAAGCCCCAGCGGTCGCTCCCGCGACCAGACGACGTCCACCCACAGGTCCAGTCCGTTCGACAGATTCTCGAAAGGGATCTCGACCACCGCACCCGCTGCCACATGCGGTCGAGCGAAATTGCGCGGCAGCCAGCCCCACCCGAGGCCGGCCGTGATCAGGCTCAGCGCCGCGAGCGCGTTGTCGGTGCGCCAGACGTGTCGCGCGAACACGAAGCGCGGATCGCTGCTCGCGAGATCGCGCCCGGCGACCACGATCTGCCGCGTCGTCGTCAGGTGCTCCGCGCCCAACCGGCCACCGGCGGCGGTCAGCACGGGATGGTCGGGCGCCATGACGGCCACCATGGTGTCGCTCGCCACTTCCTGAAAGCCCTCCCGGCCGTCGAGGCTCGGGCGCTCGAAGACCAACGCCAGTTGGGCCCGACCGCTGTGCAGCAGGCTCAGCGCGTCAGCCTGGGGCGCGGCCAGCACCTCGACCTCCAGCAGCGGAAATTCATTCGCCAGTGCGGCCAACGGTCCGCTCCAGGGCGCCGCAAGCAACTCAGGCGCGATCGCGAGCGTCAGTCGGCTCTCCAGCCCCTGCGTCAGCGCCAGCGCTTGCACCTGGAGCTGCCTGAGCTGGGCAGCGAGCAATCGCGCCTGCGGTTCCAGCGAGCGCGCAGCCGCTGTCGGCTGGGGTTCACGGCCGCTGCGGTCGAAGAGCTGGAGATCGAGTTCGGCTTCGAGGTTCGCGATCGTCATGCTGACGGCGGACGGAACCCTTCCCAGCGTCCGGGCGGCGGCCGAAAAGGAGCCGTGGTCGAGGACGGCGAGGAACACCTCCACGTTGTCGCTGGAAAAGCTCATGCGCCCAATCTATCAATAAATATGAAAGAAGATGACTTTATATATCAGCCGGTGACACATAAAGTCCATCCATCACCAACCAAACGGGATTGATTTCATGCAAGGGCTCAAGCGTCGCGTCGTCTACATCTCGCTCTACGAAGGCATCGCCATCGTGGCGGCAAGCGCCGGGTTGGCGCTGATGTCGGGTCAGGGGCTGGGGCACTCCGGGGTTCTGGCCGTGATTGCCTCGGTCATCGCCGTGCTGTGGAACTTGAGCTTCAACGCCTTGTTCGAGCGCTGGGAATCCCGCCAGGCCGTGCGCGGCCGCAGCCTGAAGCGCCGGATCGCCCACGCGATCGGGTTCGAGGGCGGGCTGGTCGCCTTCCTCGTGCCGATCTTCGCCTGGTGGCTGGACGTCAGCCTGTGGGATGCGCTGGTGATGGACCTCGGACTGGTCGTGTTCTTCCTGGTCTACACCTTCGTCTTCAACTGGGCCTTCGACGCGCTCTTCGGCCTGCCCGCATCGGCCGCCACTGTCGCGCAGCCGGCGTAAAATCCGCGGCTCCCAAGGAGCGTTGCAGCGCCGCCGTCTGGCTTCGAGACGGCCGCGTCAGGCTTGGGCTTCCATCCCATGGATTGCAACGACGCTCGCCTGATTCCATTGCCCGCAGGTGAGCCCATGTCTTCCGATTCCTCTCCAGTCCTCGTCCCCCCGATGAAGCTGTCCGGCCTCGAGCCGGTGCAGATCGGCGAGGGCGCCTTGTTCGTCAATATCGGCGAGCGCACCAACGTCACCGGCTCGAAGGCCTTCGCGCGGATGATCCTGAATGGGCAGTTCGAGGACGCCCTGGCCGTCGCGCGCCAGCAGGTCGAGAACGGCGCGCAGGTCATCGACATCAACATGGACGAGGCCATGCTCGACAGCAAGGCCGCGATGGTGCGCTTCCTGAACCTGATCGCCAGCGAGCCCGACATCGCGCGCGTGCCCATCATGGTCGACAGTTCCAAGTGGGAAGTCATCGAGGCCGGCCTGCGCTGCATCCAGGGCAAAGGCATCGTGAACTCGATCAGCATGAAAGAAGGCGAGGACCAGTTCCGCCACCATGCGCGGCTGCTGCGTCGCTACGGCGCGGCGGCGGTCGTCATGGCCTTCGACGAAAAGGGCCAGGCCGATACCTACGAACGCAAGATCGAGATTTGCGAACGCGCCTACCGCATCCTGGTCGATGAGATCGATTTCCCGCCCGAGGACATCATCTTCGACCCGAACATCTTCGCGATCGCCACGGGCATCGAGGAGCACAACAACTACGCCGTCGATTTCATCAACGCCACGCGCTGGATCAAGGAGAACCTGGCGGGTGCGAAGGTGTCGGGCGGCGTCTCGAACGTGAGCTTCAGCTTCCGCGGCAACGACCCGGTGCGCGAAGCGATCCACACCGTGTTCCTGTACCACGCGATCAAGGCCGGCATGGACATGGGCATCGTCAACGCCGGCATGGTCGGCGTCTACGACGACCTGGAGCCCGAACTGCGCGAGCGCGTCGAGGACGTCGTGTTGAACCGCCGGCCCGATGCCGGGGAGCGCCTCGTTGAAGTCGCCGAGACCGCGAAGAGCGGTGCCAAGGACGAGAGCAAGAAGCTCGAATGGCGCGGCACGCCGGAGCACCCGGTGCATGTCAACCAGCGGCTGTCGCACGCGATGGTGCACGGCATCACCGACTTCATCGTCGAGGACACCGAGGAGGCCTACCAGCAGATCCTCGCCAAGGGCGGCCGGCCGCTGCACGTGATCGAAGGCCCGCTGATGGACGGCATGAACATCGTGGGCGACCTGTTCGGCCAGGGCAAGATGTTCCTGCCGCAGGTGGTGAAGTCGGCCCGCGTGATGAAGTCGGCGGTGGCGCACCTCATTCCCTACATCGAGGAAGAAAAGCGTCAGGACGAGGCCGCGGGCCGCGACGTGCGGACCAAGGGCAAGATCGTCATCGCCACCGTCAAGGGCGACGTGCACGACATCGGCAAGAACATCGTCACCGTCGTGCTCCAGTGCAACAACTTCGAAGTGGTGAACATGGGCGTGATGGTCCCGTGCCACGAGATCCTGGCTCGCGCGAAGGTCGAGGGCGCGGACATCGTCGGGCTGTCGGGCCTCATCACGCCGAGCCTGGAAGAGATGCAGTACGTCGCCGGCGAGATGCAGAAGGACGAGCATTTCCGCATCCGGAAGATTCCTTTGCTGATCGGCGGCGCGACCACCAGCCGCGTGCACACGGCGGTCAAGATCGCGCCGCACTACGAAGGCCCGGTCGTCTACGTGCCCGATGCCTCGCGCAGTGTGAGCGTGGCGCAGTCGCTGCTGTCCGAGCAGGCGGCGAACTACATCGACGAGATCAACGCCGATTACGACAAGGTGCGGCAACTGCACGCCAACAAGAAGCAGGTGCCGCTCTGGCCGCTCGCGAAGGCGCGCGCCAACAAGACGCCGATCGACTGGTCCGGCTATGTGCCGCCGGTGCCGAAGTTCATCGGCCGCCGCGTGTTCCGGAACTTCGATCTCACCGAACTTGCCAAGTACATCGACTGGGGCCCCTTCTTCCAGACCTGGGATCTGGCGGGGCCTTTCCCGGCGATCCTGAAAGACGAGATCGTCGGCACCGAGGCCGTGCGCGTGTACGCCGACGGCCAGCGCATGCTCAAGCGCCTGATCGAAGGCCGCTGGCTCACGGCGAGCGGCGTGATTGGCTTCTGGCCGGCCAACACGGTGAACGACGACGACATCGTGCTCTACACGGACGAGTCTCGCAGCGAGGCAGCGCTCACCTGGTGGGGCATGCGCCAGCAGACCGAGAAGCACGTGATCGACGGGGTGACTCGGCCCAGCCGCTGCCTCGCCGATTTCGTCGCGCCGCGCGAGAGCGGCCTCGCGGATTACGTGGGCATGTTCGCGGTCACGTCGGGCCTCGGCGTCGAGAAGAAGGAGAAGTACTTCACCGACGACCTCGACGACTACTCGGCCATCATGCTCAAGGCGCTGGCCGACCGGCTCGCAGAAGCCTTCGCCGAGGCGCTGCATCACCGAGTGCGCACCGACCTCTGGGGCTACGCGCCCGAAGAGGCCTTGACCAACGAAGCCATGATCGCCGAAAAGTACCGCGGCATCCGCCCCGCGCCGGGCTATCCGGCCTGCCCCGACCACAGCGTCAAGCGGCCGATGTTCGATCTGTTGAACTGCGCGGACATTGGCATGACCCTGACGGAAAGCCTCGCCATGATGCCCGCCGCCAGCGTGAGCGGCTTCTATCTGAGCCATCCCGATTCGACGTATTTCAACGTCGGGAAGATCGGGCACGACCAGTTGCAGGATCAGGCCGCGCGTCGCGACGAAAGCGAAGCGGATCTCGAGCGGCTGTTGGCGCCAAATCTAGGATGACCCCCAAGCTCGCGCACTTCGTGTCGCTCTCCACCCCCTTCCAGGGGGCAACACCGGCGGCCCGGGAGGATGTTGCTCGCCCCCAGGCTTGCTCACTCCGTGTAGCCGCCAACCCCCTACCGGGGGCAACACCAGCGGCCCGGCGAAGCCGGTTCCACGGTGTTTCACGAACGGGCCTGGCTGCGCCGGCCGACGGTTTGGGGCATTTGGGGGGTGCGCGCAACGCACCCGTTCGGGGGCTGCCGAAGCGACACGAAGTGCGCGCAGCCTGGGGGGGAGACTCTTGATCATGTTTGCCGCCGCGCACTATGCGGCATTGGCGGTCTTTGCCGCCGCCTGCTGGGGTTTCGGACGAGCACTGCTGGTGCGGCTCGGCGCGCCGGCGCGCCGGGATGTCTGGCTCGAGACGGCCATGGCCATCACGGCGGGCATCGGGATCTTCGTTTGCATCTTCCAGGCGTTCGCCATCGCGCGCCAGTTCACGGCCGGCGTCGTCGTGGCTTCGGTCGCGGTCGGCCTCGTCGCGGTGATCCTGCAGGTGGCCGCCTGGCTGCGGCAGGTGCGAGGGCGCGAAGTGTCGGCGCAGCTGTCCTGGCTCGAGAAGCTGGGTCTGGTCGTCATCGCACTGGTCGCGGTGCCGACGCTGATGGCACCGCTCGCGCCGCCGGCCGTCTTCGACGAGCTGATGTACCACATGCCCTATGCCCGCGAAGTCGCGGAGAGCGGGGCGCTGGGCATCTACGAGTGGCTCCGCTACCCCTGGTTTCCGTACAACTACAACCTTCTCTATGCCGGCGCGCTGCTCGTCGGCGACGACGTGTTTCCGCACTTCCTCAGTGCGCTCGCGGGCTGGACGTCGGTGTTGATCATCTATCGCCTGGGCGTGATGCACGTCAACCGTGTGGTCGCCTGCGTGGGCGCGGCGATCTGGCTGGGGATGGGCGACTACACCAGCGCGCTGATCGACATGAGCGTGGCGCTCTTCGTGCTCGCGGCTTGCGCGGCCCTGTGGTGGTGGCGCGAGTCAACGCCGCCACGCAGTGCACGCTGGCTCGCGCTGGCGGCCTTCTTCCTCGGCGTCGCGGCCGGCTCCAAGTACCAGGCGCTGACAGTGCTGCCGCTGCTTGGGCTGTTCGTGCTCTGGCACGAGCGCCGTCCGCGCGTGCTCGCGCTGGCGCTGCTGTGCTTTTTGATCCCGTGCGTGTACTGGTATGCGCGCAACGCCATCCAGACCGGCGATCCGTTCAATCCGATCGGCGCCCGCGTGTTCGGCTTCACCAACTGGAATGCGCAGGACTACCGGGTCCAGCTACAGGACGTGCGCGACCATTCCTCCCTGCCGAACGGGTTCATCTGGGCCGTGCTGGCCGTTCCCTTCAGTTCCTACTGGAAGCGCTCGCCCGCTGTGCGCGCGGCGCTGGTGTTCTGCGCCTATTCGCTGTTCGTCTGGAGCCTGACCTCGCGCTACCCGCGCTATCTGACGGCGGCCTTCCCGTTGCTGGCGCTGACCGCTGCCGTGGGCTGGCAGACGATCTTCAGCGCGATCGCCGGGCGCCTGCGCCGGGCCATGCCCGAAAGCGACCGCAGCGGCGGGCTCGATCGCGCGGGGCGGTGGTTCGCGGTGATCCTTCTGGCCGCGGGCGTCGGCGTGATACTCCACCTGACCCGTGTGAAGGCGGCGATGGTGGCGGCCACGCCCGCGCAGCGCGAAGCCTTCCTGCGTGGCCGGGTTCCGGGGTATGAGGTCATGAAATACCTGCGCGAACACGCGACCGGCCGCGTCTACCAGGTCGCGCTCAGCGAGGCGACATACTACGGACCCAGCCCGGTATGGGGCGATGCGCTCGGGCCTTGGCGGTATACGGACTTCCTCCTGCTTCCGCCAGCGGAATACGCGCGCAAGCTCGCCGACCTGGGGTTCGAGGCCATGGCCGTGGCTTCCGGGACCGTGCCGGTCCTGGAAGCGCAGCCCGGGTTCCACGAACATTTCGCCTTGATGTACGAAAAGGACAATGCCAAGGCCTATCGGATCCTCGATTACAAGCATGACCGCAAACCCTGAACACCGCCCCTTGCGCATCGCCGCCGTCATCCCATGCTTCAACGAGGCGTTGGCGATCGCGCAAGTCATTGCGGAATTCCGCGCGGCGTTGCCGGAGGCCGAGATCCACGTCTTCGACAACAACTCCACCGACGACACCGCCGCGGTCGCCCGGGACCAGGGCGCGTCGGTGACGCACGTGGCGCTGCGGGGCAAGGGCAACGTGGCGCGCCGCATGTTCGCGGATGTCGAGGCGGACGTCTACGTGATGGTCGACGGCGACGCCACCTACGACGTGCGCGAGGTGCGCCAGCTCATCGGCATGCTGGTGGAGGGCAACCTCGACATGGTGGTCGGCTCGCGGGTCGACGACGGCGCGGACGTGCAGACCTACCGGCGCGGCCACCGCTTCGGCAACCGGCTGCTGACCGGCGCCGTCGCGGCGCTCTTCGGCGGGCACCTGACGGACATGCTCTCGGGCTACCGCGTGTTCTCCAGGCGCTATGCCAAGTCCTTCCCGGCGGTGTCGAAGGGCTTCGAGATCGAGACCGAATTGACCGTCCACGCGCTGGAACTTCGCATGCCCTTCGCGGAAGTGCCCGTGCTTTATCGCTCGCGGCCCGAGGGGTCGGAGAGCAAGCTCTCGACCTACCGCGACGGCTGGCGCATCCTGAAAACCATCTGGAAACTGTTCGTGAGCGAGCGACCGCTGTTGTTCTTCAGCGGCGTTGCAGCGTTTCTGGTCTTGTTGTCGGTGGTGCTCGCGGAGCCGCTGGTCGTCACTTATTTCGAGACCGGGCTGGTCCCACGCCTGCCGACCGCCGTGTTGGTGACCGGCACCATGCTGGTGGCGATGCTGTCTTTCGTGTGCGGCGTGGTTCTGCACACCGTGACCATCGGGCGACAGGAGGCCAAGCGGCTGTGTTATCTCGCGATCCCGGGGGTGCGGCACCGCGCGGAGCCATGAAAGTCGGCAAGGAATTTCTGTCGTTCGCGGTCGTCGGCGCGATCGGCTTCGGCGTCGATGTCGGGGTGCTGTACCTGCTCGCGCCGTACGTCGGGTGGTATGGCGCGCGGGTGGTCTCTTTCATCGCCGCTGCAACCGCGACCTGGGCGCTCAACCGACACTTCACCTTCAGGGAACGACGTTCAGGTGGATCGATCCTGCGCGAATACGCGCACTACCTGCTGACCATGATTGGCGGCGCGCTGGTCAACTACTCGGCCTATGTGCTGACGCTGCATTGGGTCGGCGGCCCGCTGGCGCCGGCGCTCGGCGTCGCGATCGGGAGCTGCGCGGGCCTCGCGGTGAACTTCCTGTCGGCCCGTCACCTGGTGTTCAAGTAGGGCGGGCGGCGAGCTGGACGACCACTGGGATCTCGGTGGCTGGTGGCGTGTTCCGGCTGCGACCGCATCGCACGAGTCCATCGATCATCACCATCCCGACACCCGGAATGTCGCCCAGCTGAACGCTTTCGAGCAGCGTCTTGCCGGCGGTGTGCTGCGCGCGGTCCATGAAGACGAAATCCGCGGCGCGGCCGACTTCGATCAGCCCGCAGTTGAGCTTGCGGATGCGCGCCGTGTTGCCGGTCGCGAAACAGAAGACCAGTTCGGCCGGAATGTTCGCGAGCGACGACAGCATCGAGACCATGCGCAGGATGCCCAGCGGCTGAACGCCCGAACCGGCCGGTCCATCGGTGCCCAGGATGATGCGGTGCGGGCACTTGAGATCGAGCGCTGCCTTCGCCGCCGCGATGGCGACCCGCTCGTTGCCGTTATGCACGATTTCGATCGCGCGCGACGACTTCTCGCACAGCTCGCACACATGCGCCTCGGGCAGCGAAGTGTGCCCGCCGTTGATGTGGCCGATGACGTCGGCATCGGCTTCGAGCACCACGTCCTTGTCGATCAGACCCGACCCGGGGATCGACGGCCCGCCCGTGTGGATGGTGCTCTGAATGCCGTATTTGCGCGCCCAGGCCACCATCTCCTTCGCCTCGTAGCCGGCCTTGACCGAGCCCAGGCCGACCTCGCCGAGCAGCCCGACGCCGGCTTCGGCCATTTCCTTGAAGTCGCTCTCGACCATGCCTTTCTCGATCACCGGCGCGCCGGCCAGCACCTTCACGCCGCCGGGACGGAAGTTGTCGAAGGCGCGCTGCGCGGTGATGGCCAGCGCTTTCACGCCGACGATGTCCTTCGGACGGCCGGGCAAGTGCACTTCGCCGGCGGAGATCATCGTCGTCACGCCACCGTTCATCGTCGATTCGATCCATCCAAGCTGGCTCTGGCGCGGGGTCCAGTCGCCGAAGACAGGGTGTACGTGGCTGTCGATCAGGCCCGGCGCCACGCAGGTCTTCTTGGCGTCGATGACGGTCTGCGCGCCTTCGAGGTCGCAGTCCTTTTCCTTGCCGACCGCGACGATCAGGCCGTCGTTCACCACGATGGTGTCGGCGTCGAGAATGGGCTTGTCGATATCGCCCGAGAGCAGCAGCCCTATGTTCCGGATGACGACCTTGCCCGACTTTGCGGCGGCGGCGACTTCTGCCATGTCTTTACCTCGTGAGATGTGGATTCTTCATCGGGACTTCCAATGTCGACGGCACGAAGCACCGTCTCGATCACGAAGTTCTCCCAATGCGTGACGGCTTCCGGCGTCTCCAGCGGCTCGCCGAGGAATGCGGTCAGCGTGTGCCGGTTCGACGTGTAGAAATAGCCTGTCGATGCGATCAGGAGGTAGAGATCGCGCGCAGCCACGTCGGCGCGAAACAGGCCCTGTTCGACGCCGCTGGCGACGATCTCCCGGATGATCGCGATGGCCCGCGACGAATACTCGCGCGCCCGCAGCGACTTCGCGATGTGCCGCCCCTTGTGCAGGTTCTCGGTGTTGAGCAGCGTGACGAAGTCGGGATTGCGGCGGTAGTAGCCGAGCACGAAGCGGATCACTGCCGTGAGCGACTCGACCGGCCGCGATGCATCGAGATCGAGCGCGGCCTCGGCATCGTCCATGCGCCGATAGATGCCTTCGAGCACCGCGATGAACAGGCCTTCCTTGCTGCCGAAGTAGTAGTAGATCATCCGGTCGTACGACTTCGCGGCCTTCGAGATCTTCTCGACGCTGCCGCCGTCGTAGCCGTACTTCGCGAATACCTTGGTCGCCGCGCGCAGGATGCTCTCGCGCGTGGCCTGCGCCGCCGCCTCGCGCACGCCGGTGCGGCGCTGGGGCTTGCCTGCTGATGCCTTCCGCTCGGTCATCGCCGGGGGGTTGTCATTTTTCAGCGAAGGCGCGCTCAACGACGAAGTCGCCCGGGGTCGAGGTGTTGCCTTCCTTGAACCCGCGGCCCTCGAGGATGTGCTTGAGGTCGACCAACAGGCCCGGGCTGCCGCACAGCATCACTCGATCTTCCGCAGGGTTGAGTGGCGGAAGGCCCAGGTCGTCGGTGAGCTTGTTGGTCTCGATCAGCTCCGTGATGCGGCCCATGTTGCGGAACTCCTCGCGCGTCACGGTCGGGTAGTAGAGCAGCTGCTTCTCGACCATTTCGCCGAGGAATTCATGCCTTGGCAGGTGGTCGGTCACGAGGTCGTGATAGGCCAGCTCGTCGATCTGGCGCACGCCGTGCACCAGGACGACCTGCTCGAACTTCTCATAGGTGTCCGGGTCCCGGATGATGCTCATGAACGGTGCCAGGCCTGTGCCAGTACCGAACAGGTAGAGGCGCTTGCCCGGCAGGGTGTAGTCGATCAGCAGCGTGCCGGTGGGCTTGCGGCCCACGATGATGGTGTCGCCCACCTGGATGTGCTGGAGCTTCGAGGTCAGGGGGCCTTCCTCGACCTTGATGCTGAGGAACTCCAGGTGCTCCTCGTAGTTGGGGCTCACGATGCTGTAGGCGCGCAGCAGAGGCTTGTTGTTGACCTTCAGGCCGATCATCGTGAAATGGCCGTTCGAGAAACGCAGGGCCGGATCGCGCGTGGTGGTGAAGGTGAACAGGCGGTCGGTCCAGTGGTGGACGCTCAACACACGTTCTTCGCTGAATGCACTCATAAGGGTCAGGAATGGTTATGAACGAAAAAGGGGATCCCCCGATTGTCGGTGAAGGACGCCCACGAAAACACCATTGCAAGCATCGGGCCTGTTTGCTACATTGATTCTCGTTAATGTAGTGATTGCCACATGAAAGTGTAGGGAATGCTACACAAACGTCCCTTCCGGCACAAGCGGGTTCCCGGCACAGATGTTGCACACCCGACGACCTTCCATCGAAGAGACCCTGACAAGACCCTACGAACCGATTGCCCGCGATGACCGAACACACGAAGACAGACGGATTGCCCGGCATGGACGTGCCGGTGATGCCCGAGGCCCTGGGCCGCTCGCCCCTGCGCAACGAGCGCATGAGCACCAGCAAGGTGGAATGCAACGCCTGCCCGGTGCTGTGCCAGATCTCGGACGGCCGCACGGGCGCGTGCGATCGCTATGCCAACAAGGACGGCGTGCTGGTGCGTGTCGATCCGGTCGTGCTGTTGCGTCGCGAATTGGCCACCGAATCGCCCGTGCTCGTTCCGTTCGCCAGGGACGGCGCGGACGCCGAGACGGAGAAGGCCGACCCCGACTGGAACGGCGATCTCCTCCTTTCCGACGAGGTTTTCGTGACCGGCGTCGGTTCGTCCACCACCTACCCCGACTACAAGCCTGCGCCTTTTATCGTCGCTTCCAAGGCGCAGGGCGTCGACATGGTGACGGTCGTGACCGAAGGCATCTTCAGCTACTGCAGCTTCAAGGTGAAGATCGATACCGACCGCTTCCTCGGCGCCGAGCAGGCCAATGTGCGTTACCGCGGCGAAGTGGTGGGCCATGTCACCACCGCGGAATACGGCTCGCAGATGCTGTCGCTCGGCGGCGTGCATCACCTCACAGGCGGCAGCAAGAAGGAAGGCCGCATGACGGCCGAGCTGATGCAACGGCTCGGCAACAAGAAGCCGGTGGAATGCGTGATCGACGGCGGCGCCAGCATGGTGGTCCAGGCGGGCAAGGCACCGATCGTCAACGGCATCGAGGAACAGCGCATGCGCGTGGGCTGCGGCTCGGCGGCCATCGGCATCTTCGCGCGGCAACTCTTCGGCCATGCCGATGAAGTGGTGGTGGTCGACGACCACATCACCGGCGTGCTGACCGAGCACCAGGCCGGCCGCTGCCTTGACATGCCGGCTTCGGGCATCCAGATGCGTGGGCGCAAATCGACGCCCGGACGCTATTTCCAGGTCGCGAATCCCGGCAACGGCTGGGGCGGTACCGACATCGACGATCCGCTGTCCATCATCGAAGGATGGGAAGAGGGCGTGGCGCGGCCGGGCCTGCGTCTGCTGATGACCTCGACGACCGGAGAGCACGCGCAGTGGTATGTGCTCGACGATGCGCTGAGGCCCGTCGAGCAGCAGATGCCGGCCGAGGTGCGCCGCATCGTCGAGCGCATCGGCGAGAACTGTGAGCCCTCGCTGTGCAGCGTGCTGTTCCTCGGCGGCGCCGGCGGCAGCTTGCGTGCAGGCGTGACGGAGAACCCGGTGCTGCTCACCCGCGCGATCAAGCGCGCGCTGGTCAACGTGACCTGCGGCGGTGCGCCGGCCTATGTGTGGCCGGGCGGCGGCATCACGGTGATGGCCGATGTGCTGCGCATGCCCGACAACAGTTTCGGCACCGTGCCCACGCCGGCCATCGTCGCGCCCATCGAGTTCAGCATGCGGCGAGAGGACTACGCCGCGCTCGGCGGTCACATGGAGCATGTTTTCACGCTTGAACAGGCGCTTGCACGCGGTGCCTGGCAGGAAGACGGTGCGCCGCTGTCGCGCCGGTGGCTGCGCGTGGACGCGGCCAACCCGTGGCCATTGGGTCAACCTCCCATGCTCGGGTAGCCATGTCGGCCCAACGCACCGCGCTCGACGGCGGCCGCTGGCACCTCAACCACGGCCCGATCGACATCGTGGCCGAGGCGCATGGAGACCCGGTCGAGGTTGCCGTGGCGCACGAGCTCGCATGGCGGCGCTTCGGCAGCGTGCTCGACGAGCTGGTGGCCGAACTGCCCTTGCTGCGTCAGCCCGTAGGGACCGACTGCGCGCTACGCGGCGTCATTGCACGACGCATGTGGCAGGCGTGCGCGCCGTTCCGTGAAGGCTTCATCACGCCCATGGCTGCCGTGGCCGGCTCGGTGGCGCAGGAGCTCATCGGCTGCTATCAGCGTTCCGGCATCGAGCGCGCGTGGATCAACAACGGCGGCGACATCGCATTGCATCTCGCGGAAGGCCATTCCGTGCGCGTGGGGCTGTTCGCCGATCTCGCCCGATTCGACCTGCGAGACGCGGGCCCGCTCACGACCGACGGCCAGTTCGAAGTCACCGCCGCCATGCCGGTGCGCGGCGTCGCCACCAGCGGTTGGCGCGGACGAAGTTTTTCGCTCGGCATTGCCGACAGCGTGACCGTGCTTGCCGCGACCGCGGCCGAGGCCGATGCGGCGGCAACGGTGATCGCCAATGCGGTCGACGTCGAAGACCCGGGCATTCATCGCAAGCCGGCGAGCATGTGCAAGGATGACAGCGACCTCGGCGACATCCCGGTGACGACAAACGTCGAGACGCTGCCGCCCGCGCAGGTGCGCCGCGCACTGGATGCGGGCGCCGCGCGCGCCGAGGCGCTGCAGCGCCTGGGTCTCGTCAGCTCGGCAGTGCTCGTTTGTCAGGGGCAATGGTGCGCGGTACAACCCTTAAGCTCACAGGCTTCGATCGCTCCGCCGCAGCTCGGCGGCGGCATCGCGGACGATGCAGTTGGTTCAGTATTTGCTTAACGAAAAGCAGGACTACTTTTCATGATCGATATACGTCGTGTCTTCACCCAGGTCGAGCACATTCACCACGAGTTCGGGCCGCGCGCCGCAACGCCGCTGGTGCGTGGCGCGATCGCCGCGGTGCTGACCAATCCCTTTGCGGGCCGCTTCGAGCCCGACATCCTGCCGATGATGAAACTGCTCGATCCGGTGGGGGTCGACATGGCGCACCGCCTGCGCGCGGCGATGGACGTGCCTGTCGAGCGCATCGCCACCTACGGCAAGGGCGCAATCGTCGGCGCCGCCGGCGAACTCGAACACGGCGCCTTGTGGCACGTGCCAGGCGGCTATGCCATGCGCGAGCTACTCGGATGGAAGGGCGATCGCGATGCCTATCGCCAGGGCAAGGCCGAGGAGAAGACAGGCCAGCCCGGCAATGCGCTGTCGATCGTTCCGTCGACCAAGAAAGTCGGGCCGCCCGGCGCGACGCTCGACGTGCCGCTCACCAACATCAACGCAAGCTACGTGCGCGGCCAGTTCGACGCGATTGAAGTGCGCGTGCCCGGTGCGCCGGCGGCCGAGGAGATCGTCTTCATCCTCGCGATGACCACGGGCTACCGCATTCACGATCGCGTCGGCGGCCTGCGCGCCGAAGACATCAGTAAATGGGATGGCCTGCGCTGAGCGCACCATTCGACTCCAGAGACAAGGAAGAAAACCCATGAGTGCCAACATCCGCAAGCTTGTCGTTCAAGTGGACGAAACCCGCAAGGAAATGGGACAGACCATCGAGCCGCCGACACGGCGCGCCGTCGCCATCGCGGTGATCGAGAACCCGTATGCCGGCCGCTACAGCGAGTCGCTCGATGAACTGATCGCCATCGGCGAGGAACTCGGTGCGCTGCTCGGCCAGAAAGCCGTGGCGGCGTTGGGCATCGAGCCAGGCAAGGCGCAGAGCTACGGCAAGGCGGCCATCGTCGGCGAGGCCGGCGAGCTCGAACATGCGGCGGCGATCCTGCATCCCAAGCTCGGTGCACCGCTGCGCACCGCGGTCGAGAAGGGCGCTGCGCTGGTGCCTTCCGCCAAGAAGCGCGGCACGCTCGGTACCGCCATCGATGTGCCGTTGGGGCACAAGGATGCGGCCTTCGTTCGCAGCCACTTCGACGCCGTCGAGGCGCGCGTGTCGGATGCGCCGCGCGCCAACGAGATCGTCGTCGCCGTTGCCGTGACCGACAGCGGCCGCCCGCTGCCACGCATCGGCGGGTTGCAGGTTTCCGAGATCAAAGGTGAAGACGGTCTCCGTTGAAGCCCTTCGCCACGTCATTCCATTTTTTTCGACCCCAAGGAGCTCTCGATGAATCAACTGCGCTTTGCCTTCACGGCAGCCGCCGTCGCCACGCTGTTCACTGCACTCGTTCCCGCGCATGCGCAGGGCGTGATCAAGATCGGCGAGATCAACAGCTACAAGGCACAGCCCGCCTTCCTCGAGCCCTACAAGAAGGGCATGGAACTGGCGATCGACGAGATCAACGCTGCCGGTGGTGTCAACGGCAAGAAGCTGGAGCTCATCAGCCGCGACGACAACGCCAACCCGGGCGACGCCGTGCGCGTCGCCGAGGAGTTGGTGTCGCGGGACAAGGTCGACTTGATTGCCGGCACCTTCCTGTCGAATACCGGCCTCGCGGTCGCCGACTTCGCCAAGCAGAAGAAGGTCTTCTTCCTGGCCGGTGAACCGCTCACGGACAAGCTCACCTGGCAGGGCGGCAACCAGTACACCGTGCGACTGCGCCCCGGGACCTACATGCAGGCCGCGATGCTGGTGCCCGAAGCCGCCAAGCTCAAGAAGAAGCGCTGGGCGGTGGTGTACCCCAACTACGAATACGGCCAGTCGGCAGTCGCCGCGTTCAAGCAGTTGATGAAGGCCGCCCAGCCGGACGTGGAGTTCGTCGCCGAACAGGCCACGCCGCTGGGCAAGGTCGATGCCGGCAGCGTGGTGCAGGCGCTGGCCGATGCCAAGCCCGACGCGATCTTCAATGTGCTCTTCGGAGCCGACCTGTCGAAGTTCGTGCGCGAAGGCAACACACGTGGCCTGTTCAAGGACCGCGAGGTGGTGAGCGTGCTGACCGGCGAGCCCGAGTACATGGACCCGCTGAAGGACGAGGCGCCCAATGGCTGGATCGTCACGGGCTATCCGTGGTACGGCATCACGACGCCGGCGCACAAGGCCTTCGAACAGGCTTACCAGGCCAAGTACAAGGACTATCCGCGGCTCGGCTCGGTGGTGGGCTACAGCATGATCAAGTCGGCCGCCGCAGGCATCGCCAAGGCCAAGTCCACCGACACCGAGAAGCTGGTCGCAGCCTTCAAGGGGCTGCCGGTCGATACGCCCTTCGGCAAGATCACTTATCGCGCTGAAGACAACCAGTCGACCATGGGCGCCTTCGTGGGCCGCACCAAGAACGACGGCGGCAAGGGGGTGATGGTCGACTACGTATACCTCGACGGCGCCGATGCGAAGTACCAGCCTTCGCCTGCGGAGATCAAGAAGTCGCGCGCTGCGGACTGACGTCGGGACAGGCGAGCCATGAGCTTTTCAGGTTTCATCGTCCAGCTGCTCAACGGCCTGGCGAGCGCGTCATCGCTGTTTCTCGTGGCGGCGGGCCTGTCGCTGATCTTCGGCGTCACGCGGATCGTGAATTTCGCGCATGGCTCATTCTTCATGGTGGGCATCTACATCGCCTACACGCTGGTCGACCGGCTGGGGACGGGGGCGGGGTTCTGGCCTGCGCTCGTTCTTGCGGCGGTGGCGGTCGGGGTGCTGGGTGCGTTGATCGAAGTGGTGCTGCTGCGCCGCATCTACAAGGCGCCCGAACTCTTCCAGCTGCTGGCGACCTTCGCGCTGGTGCTGGTGATCAAGGATGCGGTGCTGTGGCTCTGGGGGCCGGACGAGTTGCTCGGGCCACGTGCGCCAGGGCTTTCCGGATCGGTCGAGATTCTCGGGCGCCAGTTTCCGACCTATGACCTGTTCCTGATCGTCGTCGGTCCGGTGGTGCTGGGCCTCGTCTGGATGCTGCTCACGCGCACGCGCTTCGGCACGCTGGTGCGCGCTGCGACGCAGGACCGCGAGATGGTCAGTGCGCTTGGCGTCAACCAGGCGTGGCTCTTCACGGCGGTGTTCGCGCTCGGCGCATTGCTGGCGGGCCTCGGCGGTGCGCTGCAGTTGCCGCGCGAACCGGCGACGCTCGAAATGGACCTGAACACCATCGGCGCCGCTTTCGTCGTCGTGGTGGTGGGCGGCATGGGTTCGATTCCCGGCGCCTATGCGGCAGCGTTGCTCATCGCGGAGATCAAGGCGATCTGCATCTGGCTCGGGGTGGTCGATGTCTTCGGGCTCAGCATCTCGTTCTCGAAGCTCACGCTGGTGGTGGACTTTCTCGTGATGGCCGTCGTGCTGGTGTGGCGGCCGTGGGGGCTGTTCGGAAAACCGCAGGCGCCGAGCCGCTATGTCGGCATGCAGGAGGAACCGCTGCGCCGGCCTGGCAAGGTCTATCTGACTGCAGCGGCGGTGTTTGGTCTTGTGCTGGCGGTGGTGCCGTTCCTGACGGCGGATTCGCCGTACACGACGGTGTTGATGATCGATCTCATGATCGCCGCGCTGTTCGCGACCAGCCTGCACTTCATCATGGGGCCGGCGGGGATGCATTCCTTTGGGCACGCGGCGTACTTCGGGCTTGGTGCCTATGGGGCTGCGTTGCTGGTGCGCTCGAGCGGGATGCCGATGGAATTGGCGCTGATCGTTGCGCCGTTGGTTGCGGCGGCGGGTGCTTTTGTCTATGGGTGGTTTGCTGTGCGCTTGTCGGGTGTTTATCTGGCGATGCTGACCCTGGCTTTTGCGCAGATCACTTGGGCCATTACCTACCAGTGGGACAGCTTCACTGGCGGGAGCAATGGGCTGACCGGTGTGTGGCCTTCGGCATGGCTGTCCAACAAGAATGCCTATTACTGGTTGACACTGCTGCTGGTGGGGCTTGGGGTGCTGTGGCTGCGGCGCGTGCTCTATTCGCCGTTCGGCTATGCGTTGCGAGCGGGGCGTGATTCGGCCTTGCGGGCTGATGCGATCGGGATTGATGTCAAGCGGATGCAATGGGCAGCGTTCGTGATTGCGGGGACTGCTGCGGGGTTGGCGGGGGCGCTCTACGCCTTTTCCAAAGGGAGCATTTCGCCGGAATCGCTCAGTGTCGGGAAGTCGGTTGATGGGTTGGTGATGGTGCTGCTTGGGGGGATTCAGACGCTGGCGGGGCCTATCGTGGGGGCCGTTACCTTCACTTGGCTGCATGACACTGTTGCGCGGAATACCGACTACTGGCGGGCGATGTTGGGGGGGATCATTCTGTTGCTTGTGTTGCTGTTTCCGCAGGGGATCGCGGGGTTTGCCAAGCAGCTGTTTGATCGGAAGCGTCATGTGGGTGAGGCGGCGGGGTTTGAGAAGGGGGCTGAGGCGTGATGCTTTGGGGTGTTGATTTTGGGGAGGGTGGGGGCCGGGTCTCGCCCCGGCGGGCGACTTACTTTCTTTTGCTTCGCCAAAAGAAAGTAAGCAAAGAAAAGGCGACCCTGCTGTGGGCGTCCCTTCGCTTCGCTACGGGCAACTTGCGGTGCTCACTTTTCGCGGGGTCCGCGCGAAACTCGCTTCGCTCAAACACGCGCAGCCCTGATCCGCGAAAAGCTCCGCTCCTCAGCACCCACAGAAGGGAGTGCTCGGGCCGTCGCTTCGCTCGGCCTGCCGAATTCCAACAGCCAAACCAAAAACACAAGGACGCGCCATGGCGCGTTCTGCCTTGGTATTGGTCTTCGTGTTGGGGTCCCCTCTGTGCGTGCCGAGGAGCGCAGCTTCAGGCGGATCAGGGCCGCGTGTGTTTGAGCGAAGCGAGTTTCACGCGGACCCCGCCTGAAGCGAGCACCGCAGGTTGCCCGAAGCGAAGCGCAGGGACACGCACAGTG